>JAYUFG010000357.1:0-1671 GCA_043738845.1 Planctomycetaceae bacterium | reverse complement strand
ACTTGGGTCTTTTACGCCGACGTGTTCATGACTCGCGATTTTTTCGGTTATTCCGCGGAAGAGATGCAATCGCTGAACGCGCTGTTTATTGTGTGCCTGCTGCCGCCGATCAATTTCTTTTTCGTCTATTTGTCGAACAAAGGATTCAACGTTCGCGCGACCGACAAGATTCTCGTCGGTTTCGTTCTGACCGCGGCCACCATGGGCATTATGTCGTATTGCGGCTATGTGACCGGCACCGCCGAGAAACGCGACAAGGTCGACGCAAAGACCAAAGAAGTCGTCATCGATCAGGACACGGGTCGGCCCGTGCAAGAGGACTACTGCCCCGATGAACGCAAAATCTCCCTTTGGTATCAGGCGATTGCCTATGTGTTGCTCACGATCGCCGAGATTCTGATTTCGGTCACGGGTCTCGAACTGGCATTTGCAGCGGCTCCAAAAGCGATGAAGAGCTTCGTCACGTCGCTCTGGCTTTTGGCCGTCGGTTTAGCGAATTTATTTCTCAATGCGCCGCTGTCGCAGGTCTATCCGAATATGCATCCCGGGGCGTATTTTGCAATGCTGTCGGGGATGATGGGGCTGGTCATTCTGGTGTATTTGTTTATTGCGGCGCGGTTCAATCGGACCGTGGCGGCTCATCAGGGACTTGACATGCCAACGGAATAAGGCGATGGACCGCTCGATGGCTCGGCGTCGGCGCGAAACGTAAACCCGTCCGTTCATGGCCGCGGATTGGGGTTTTTCGTGTCGATGAAGCGCGGCGCCAACAGGCCGATCCCAAGGGCGAGAAACAGACTGCCGAGGATGTCCGTTAAAAACCCTAGGTGGACGATCATCTGCCCCATCATCACCCAGACGCAGTAAAGGACCGCTCCTAAAAGTCCCCACCAGCGGCCCCAGCCGGGTTTGGTCGTTTCGCACATCAGCGCGGAAATGAACACGGCTCGAAACGCGGGGCCGTTCGGAAACCCGCGGCCGACGACGGCTTTGAAAAAGTCTTGGGCGTCGTCGGGCCGTGGGCGGTCGAGCCAGTAACTCAGCGCTTCCACCGCGCCGATAATGAGCAACGCCTTCACGAGAGTGCCGAGCGGAAACCGTCCGGTCAGCGACCGCCAGCGCCAGGTCAGAATCGCAAGGAAGAAGAGCCACAAATACCCGCCCGCGATCGCGGAGCCGTGCATGACGGCCGCCAACTCCGGGATTTGTTTGGCCATGATTCGAAACGACGAATCCGCCCCCACATCGATCCCATTGACGGCGTTTCTCAGACCTTCCATGACCCCTCTTTCCGAATCTGAAAGCCCAGGGGTGGAGCGTACTCGCGAGCCCCTGGGCGAACCCACGACAAACCCCGCCCCTACAACCGCACCTCAATTTGTGAACGCCCGTCCACAACCGCGCCGACAGGTCGTTGCGGTTCCGACTCGATCACGCTATACTTCCTTCATATAAGGTTGGCCCATCGGTGACGGAAGCGAGTCCAATTCGTCATCTCTCATGTGTGGGCAACCAGATTCCGGGTGGCACGCCCTGAGGTACTCCGAAGGGCGTGACTCGCTTGCAAGCGCTGCACGCCCCAGTAAGCTTGGTCGTTACATCCAACTCGTTCGGGGACGCTATCACTCTCGAGTGCGACGCATGGCAGAACAGCGGTCGAGCCGAAAAGAG
>JAYUFG010000356.1:0-11894 GCA_043738845.1 Planctomycetaceae bacterium | reverse complement strand
ATCGGCGTTTTGTTTTTTCCCGACATTTTTGGCGAGAACCGACGATGAGCATTTTGAGGAGAAGCAAAACACTCGCCTGCGACTTGCCATTGCACGGGATAAACTTCTCCACGTGAATGACTGGCTAAGAGCCTCTCGTGAGTCCATTGTCGATCAATTTGCGATGTCGTCAGAGACCGACACATCATCCTACTCCCTCGTGTTCGATTCCCAATCCTGTTCCCTCGGCGATTACCTCCTGGGTCACGGGGCCACGGACGAGCGGCGAGAGAAGGCGAAACAGTTCTTTCTCGATCCCGAACCGAAAACCGAGAAGACCGAGGAGATTTTTACTCGGCATTTTGGTTATGGTTACGATCAACTGTGGGCCGAATGGCGGGAATGGCTCGACACGCAGATCGAGGCACAACGGGACGTGCCGCCGAAGATGCCGCCGCCGGAGCATCGCGAGAAAATCGAAAAATACTTCCTGCCTATTATTCGTGATCCGCACGCGCCGCATGAAAAACGGCTATTGCTCGTGCGAAGACTCGGCGGGGCGGGCTACTTGCTCGGTGCCGATGTGTTGATTGAGTTGCTCGCACAAACGGCTCCGCCACTCGTTGCGACGACCCATTTGGCCACCGCGACGCCAGTGAGTTTGCCGACCATTCCGCCGACCGATGGTTCGGTTGTACCTTCTCCGCCGCAAGAACTTCACAAGGCCTGTATCTGCGCCCTCGAACTGATCTCCGGTCGGCCGATTGGCAACAACGTAGAAAGTTGGAAAGCGTGGTGGGCGGAAATCGGCGCGTCGGCTGAATGCGTGTGAAATGATACCGCGTTGATTTCTGCGCGCCTTCGCCCGTCACTTTCCTTTCGATTTTGGCACCCCTGCGGTAAATCCCGGCCGTATTCCGCCGCCGCCCATTCCGCGTTTTACTTCATCACCGGCTAGGGAAGGGAGCATAAAATAATGTCGTCTTTTGCTCCGCGAAAGGTAACCTTTTCGCCGTTGTGAAGGACGATAATAGGACAGTTATTTATGCGCCAGTCCTTACTCCCCACGAACACTATCTCAAACCGTATCGCACAACAATTTCCACTCCCTTCGATCACTTTCTCCGCATGAAACTTTGTTCGTCTCGCGAAAGAAAAAATGATCACGCGGAGGCAAGTCAAATCGTGACCTACGCTTCCTTCGGTGGCTCTGTTTTTTTGCGTTCACCTTTCGGCTTTTGTCCGCCCCCCTTGGGCTTTTGTCCTTGCTCGGACTGTTCGATTTTGGCCCAGGTGTCTTTCAAGGTTACGGTCCGATTGAAAATGGGGACGCCCGGTTGTGAGTCCTTACTATCGACGCAGAAATAGCCTTGGCGTTCAAACTGAAAGCGGTCGCCTGCCTTTGCGGTGGCTAGGCTCGGTTCCAATTTGCAATTCGACAATACGACCAGAGAGTTGGGATTGAGATTGGCTTTGTAGTCCTGTCCGGCGGGGGCATCGTCCGGGTTCGGCTTGAGAAACAGATGGTCGTACAGCCGGACTTCCGCCGTGAGGGCGTGCTGTGCGGAGACCCAATGAATCGTCCCTTGCACTTTGCGGCCGTCGGGAGAGTTGCCCCCCTTGGTCGCCGGATCATACGTGCAATGTAGTTCGGTCACGTTGCCCGCAGCGTCCTTCTCGAAACTTACGCACGTGATGTAGTAGGCGTATCGCAAACGGACTTCCCGACCCGGACCAAGGCGAAAGAACTTCTTCGGCGGGTCTTCGCGAAAATCATCGCGATCAATGTAGATCACTTTCGAGAACGGAATTTTACGAGTCCCGGCCGCAGGGTCTTCCGGGTTATTGACCGCGTCGAGTTCTTCGACTTGGCCGTCGGGATAGTTGTCGATCACGACCTTGATCGGATCAAGCACGCCCATTACGCGGGGAGCGCGGCGATTTAAGTCCTCTCGAATCGACTGCTCCAAGACGTTGATTTCGATAATGCTGTCCGTTTTTGAGACTCCGATCCGTTCACAAAACGCACGGATCGACTCCGGCGTATAACCCCGCCGGCGCAACCCGCTGATCGTCGGCATCCGTGGGTCGTCCCAACCGTTTACGAAATTGTTTTTCACCAGTTCCAACAGCCGTCGTTTGCTCATCACGGTGTACGACAGATTCAGCCGGGCGAATTCAATTTGTTGTGGATGATGAATTCCGAGTGCATTGATAAACCAATCGTACAACGGCCGATGGTTTTCAAATTCGAGCGTGCAGATTGAATGCGTGATTTGTTCGAGCGAGTCGCTTTGCCCGTGCGCGTAATCGTACATTGAATAAATGCACCACGTGTCGCCCGTGTTGTGATGCGTGGCGTGCAAAATGCGATACAAGACCGGGTCGCGCAGGTTCAAATTGGGGTGCGACATGTCGATCTTGGCCCGCAAAGTACGGGCACCGTCCGGAAATTCGCCAGCTTTCATCCGCTCAAACAGGGACAGGTTTTCCTCGACCGTGCGGTCACGGAAGGGGCTGTTTTTTCCGGGAGCATTGAGTGTCCCGCGATACTCGCGAGTTTGTTCGCCCGCCAGATCGCAGACGTAAGCCTTGCCCTGCTTAATCAGTTCGACGGCCCATTGGTAAAGCTGGTCGAAGTAATCGGACGCATAATACATCCCGTCCCATTGAAAACCGAGCCACAGGACGTCCTCTTTGATCGACTCGACATACTCTTCGTCCTCTTTGGTCGGATTCGTGTCGTCGAAGCGAAGATTGCACTTTCCGCCGAAATCGCGAGCGATGCCGAAATTGAGACAAATGCTCTTGGCGTGACCAATATGCAAGTATCCGTTCGGTTCGGGCGGAAACCGCGTGTGAACGCGGCCAGCAAATCGGCCGGTGCGGTTATGTTCGTTGATGATTTCGCGAATGAAATCGGTGCGGGTTGGTTCGACGGTACTCATGGCAATTCCTTATTCATTCTGGCCGCAGCAACAATTCCTGGCGTTCAGCAATTTACAAATCGTACAAAATCGTTGCCTCTCGCACCGTTGCCCTTTGATAATCGCTGGGGAGAGTGAAAGAAAGTGGGCAGGCTTTGATGGCTGTGGGTTAAATTACAGATTTTGCAATTCAACCCATGAGAAGAAAGGGCATCCCCATGCGTATGAGAGCAAATCGCGGTCAAAGTGTCCAGAAGGTCGAGCGGGAAATTGTCAATGCAAAATGGTCGGCCGATTGGGGCGGGACCGTGGCATCGACATTTGCCAAGCGTGCCGAGAGGAGCCGGTGTTGCGGGCGAGTTCCGTCGTCGAGTTCGGCTCAATCATTTTCTATTTCTCTCAAAAGCAAGACCATTATTTAGTCACCCGTCCTTCACGGTTGGCCAACGACCAAGTAAAATCTCGGTGTGGGCGAATTCTATAAGATAGCTTTTGGCTTTGAGGAGCGACGGCGGAATTATTTCCGTTGGAAAGGGTGACATGCGACTGCACGAAAAAGTTATCATCGTCACCGGCAGCACGATGGGTATCGGCGAAGCCGTTGCGCGGCGATGTGTGGCGGAAGGGGCGAAGGTCGTGATTCACGGCCTCGAACGAGAATTGGCGGCGAGCATCGCGACGACTCTTGGTCCGTCGGCAATTGTGCATTGTAGCGATTTAGCAGAAGTGAATTCGCCTGCTGAATTGGTCAATGCGGCAATCAAAGCGTTTGGTCGCCTGGACGGTTTAGTCAACAATGCGGCCTTCATCCCGCGCGGAAACTTGGCGACTACCGATGCGGCCCTGTTCGACAAGTGCATGGCGATCAATGCTCGCGCACCGCTGTTGCTCATTCAAGCCGCTTTGCCTCATTTGCAAAAATCGCGGGGGGCGGTGGTCAACATCGGCTCGGTGAATGCCTACTGCGGAGAACCCAACCTGCTTCCCTATAGCATTTCCAAAGGGGCGTTAATGACGCTCACTCGCAACCTGGGCGACGCTCTCCACCGCGAGGCGGGCGTCCGCGTGAATCAAATCAATCCCGGCTGGGTGCTGACGACAAACGAAAACCTCACGCAAATGCGGATGGGCAAACCGGCCGATTGGCCAGCACATTTGTCGAGCGAATTCGCGCCCAGCGGCGGACTAATTGCACCCGAACAGATTGCCAGTGCGGTCGTGTTTTGGCTCAGTGACGAAAGCCGCCCTGCGTCGGGCACCGTCATGGAGTATGAACAATTTCCGGTCATTGGCCGCAATCCGCCGAAAGAACCGCAGAAAACATAGCGTTTTACCGTCCGAAGGGTTTCAGTCACGCGAACATCCATTGCATCTTCAAGGAGTCTTATGCATCCGAAACTTGCCGCGTTTCCGAAAGCCTACATGGACGACCTGTGTGTCACCGGTCAAATGTCGGTGAAGCAATGGATCGATTTGGCTGCGACGCTGCATGTCGATGGCTTAGAGTTTTACAGCGGCTTTCTCGACATGCGTGAGCGGAGTGTGTGGCCGGAAATTCGCCGATATGCAGAAGACCGCGGACTGCCGATCCCGATGCTCTGCTGCTCTCCCGACTTCACGCATCCTGATCGGGCGTTTCGTCAACGGCAGGTCGAAATCGAAAAGAGTTTTTTGGAAATGTCGGCCGTGTTGGGTGCGAAGTATTGTCGCGTTCTGTCGGGCCAACGTCGCCCGGAGGTCAGCCGCGAGGAGGGGATCACTTACGCCGTCGAGTGTATTGAGGCGTGTGTCCCTTTTGCCGCTGAACGTGGCATCACGCTGATTATCGAGAACCATTACAAGGACAACTATTGGACGTTTCCGGAGTTCGCCCAAAAGATGGACGTGTTTTGCGACCTTGTAAATCGCATTCAGTCGCCCCACTTCGGCGTGAATTACGATCCGAGCAACACGTTTCTCGCTGGCGAAGACCCACTCGAACTGTTGCGGCGGGTCAAGGACCGCGTCGTCACGATGCACGCCAGTGATCGTTACTTGTCCGAGGGGACGATTGAAGATTTGCGGAAAGAGGAAGACAGCGTTGGTTATGCGAGCCGTTTACGTCACGGCGAAATTGGCAAAGGCCTCAACGACTACGACCAGATATTCAGCATCCTGCGCGGTGTCAACTTCAACGGCTGGATCAGTATTGAAGACGGCGTTGAAGGGATTGCACAGTTGCAACGAAGTGTCGATTTTCTGCGGCGGAAAATCGCCGAGTATTGGCCGTAGAAAACTACCTATTGGTGGTGTGTTTCTGTAATATCTTCTGAGGTCGCTTCTGAATTGTTGTTAAATATTGAGAAATTGCCAATGACTAAATTTCACCTACGAGAACTGGCGGCCTGTCGCAGCGGAGACAAGGGAAATCACGTCAATCTCGGCGTGGTCGCTCGTTCGGAAAAGGCTTTTGATTTATTGAAACGTGAACTCACTTGCCAGCGCGTGCAGGACTTTTTCGCTGCAACCGATGTGGAACGGGTCGAGCGTTTTGATCTTCCTCTGGTTGGGGCCTTGAACTTTGTGTTGTACAATTGCTTGGGTGGTGGGGCCAGCCGCTCCCTCCGCATCGACACGCAAGGAAAACTTTTCGGCACGGCCGCCGGAGAAATTCAAATCGAAGGCCCAGACGATGTTCTGCAACCCTGATCGTTGGCACTCTAAACCGTAAAGTTTCAGCATGTCTCAATTCCGTGTTCATATCCACGAAAATGTCGGGACGATTATTCTCAATCGGCCCGAAAAACGCAACGCGCTGTCCCGCAGTTTGATCGCCGACTTGCAACAGTCGTTCTCCGATCTGCATCGTGAAAAACGGGTTAGGGCGGTCGTGTTGACCGGGGCGGGAACCGTCTTTTGCGCGGGCATGGACTTGGCCGAGATGCGGGAAACGAGCGAGCAAATCGACGCCCACTCGAAGTGGCAAGAAGACGCCAACGAATATCGCGAGTTAATTGAGCAGATGTTGCGCTTTCCGAAGCCGATCATTGCCGCAGTGAATGGTCCGGCGATGGCGGGTGGGGCGGGACTCGTGCTGGCCTGTGACGTTGTCATTGCGGCCAACTCGGCAACTTTCGGACTGCCGGAACCGCGCCGTGGCTTAGTGGCGGGAATCGTTTCGCCTTTGCTGCATTTTCGCATCGGTGGCGGTCGAGCAGCCTATTTACTGATGACGGCTGAACTGATTGATGCGACCAGGGCCGAACATTTTGGCCTGTTCCACGAAATCGTCGCTGCCGATATTTTGTGGCCCCGAGCAACGCAGATCGGAAAAAACTGTGCGGCGAACGCGCCAGAGGCTTTGCTGTTAACGAAACGGATGCTGAACGAGACGATTGGCGAGGGTTTGTTCACCCTACTGTCGGCGGGAGCGGCCCTCAGCGCGACCGCCCGCACGACGGAAGCAGCCGCCGAGGGCTTGGCGGCGTTTTTGGAAAAACGCGAACCGAAATGGCCGTGATCGTAGCGACAATTTCCTTTCGCAATGTTTTCGGTTAGCAGCGAAGCATAAGGCTAGAACCACAAACGATTAACTCTCCATGCACATCATCCCCGTTCTCGACCTGAAGCAGGGGTGCGTCGTGCGCGGCGTGGCGGGACGCCGGAGCGAATATCGACCGATTGAAAGTCGCTTGGTCAATAGTGCCGAACCGGTTGCTGTGACCAGAGTATTGCAATCACTCGGCCTCTCCCAATTTTACATTGCTGATCTCGACGCGATTGGCGGGGCCGAACCAAGTTGGGATATCTATCGCGTTCTGTCAGAGTGCGGAATCAAACTCTGGATCGACGCGGGGATTACGAACGCAACGCAGGCTGAACGGATGTTTGATTTTGCCGAAACGGAACGCAACGTCACGGGAATTATCGCCGGACTCGAATCACTTGCCGGGCCGGAAACATTGGCGGAAATCGTCGGACAAGACTCTGCGGACCGTCTGATCTTCAGTCTCGATTTGAAAAATGGTCGACCTCTTGCCAATGGAAATTGGAAAGACGCAACCGCTGAAAACATTGCTCCAACGGCAATTATTTTTGGCGTGCGGCGGATGATCGTACTCGATTTGGCGGGAGTCGGCGTTGGCGAAGGAGTTGTCGCCCTCGATCTTTGTCGCCGACTTCGCGAACAATTTGCTGACTTGGAAATCATCAGCGGCGGGGGCGTCCGTGACGCGGAAGATCTATCTGAACTGGAGGCCGCCGGTTGCGACGCCGCACTTGTCGCCTCCGCTCTGCACGATGGAAGAATCACCCGCGAAACACTTGATCGCTGGCATCGAACGCACAAATAGTCCCTGCGTAAAAACATTTTGTCAGTAGGCACGTAGAACCTACGACCGCATGTTGCATTGCGAGCGATCATCAATCGCGAATGTCGATGACGCTTCGAACTAATGCGGCGGCATTCAAGGCTAGCATCACTCGCACTTCGATACATCTCAACGCCGGAAACCCTTGCCATACCCTTCGTAATCCGGCTCAGTATTTCGTGTGGACGCTTTTCTCGCCAAACAGTGGCAAGTAGCGATAGTAAACTTCGAGCGTCAGAATCGACAGACATGTGTTGTACAATCGCCCGCCCGTCACGGCGTGTTCACCAGCGAAGTACCAGCTTCCCGACTCGTGCCCTTCGGTCGCTTGCGTCTTCACCAGCATTTCACGCAGCAACCCGTTGAAGCGGGGCCAGCCGTGGCTATCGGCGTGGTGCAGTACCTGCGCCGCGTAATAGTTGAAGTACATGTCGTCGGCGGAGGGACCAGTCTTTTCCAAAAACTCGATTCCTTTGGTCAGCTCGGGATGCTCACGGTCCCAACCCAGGTACATCCGTGACAAAAGTCCAACGGAGGTCGTGGTGTTTCCCTTGGTCGGTGTGCGGTAGCCATATCCGGCTCCGTTGTCCGTTTGCACGCTGTCGAGAAACTTTTGCGACAAGGCAAACGCGGGAGAAGGAACTTCCAAGCCCGCCATCTGCGCACTCTTGAGGGCCATTACTTGCCAGCCGGTGACCGTCGTGTCGCCCGGCTCGCCCGGATAATATCGCCAGCCGCCCCCTCGTTGATCCTGGGCATAAATAATAAACTTGATTCCGGCCTGGCAATAATCTTTGAGGACTTCTTCCTTGGTCAAAGCGTAGGCCTCGCACAGGGCAATCGTGGCAATGCCCTGCGAGTACATCGTTCCCTCTTGCATATCGCCACCTTGCGGAGTCATAGTCAGTCGAGCGGTCAGATAGTATAGCCCTCGCTGAATTGTTTCCTGATAGTCGCTCTCTTCCTTTTGGGAATACCCGGCACCAAAAAACGAGAGCAACGCCAAACCGGTCGAGGCGGTCGTCGAGCCGACGCTGCCTGGGTTGCGACAAAGTCCGTTACAGGGACCAGTCGCGTGATTGAAGTGCCAACTTCCGTCACGGTTTTGATGGGCCTTCAACCAACGCAGTCCCCGTTCGACGGCCGCCTCGCTACTTTTTGAACCGCCGCCCGAAATTGCAAATTCACCGCGCCACTTTTTCCGCCCCTGAATATCGCCCAACGTTGGACCGGTCGGATCAATGACGGTTGTCGTGGGCGACTTCACGGTCGGCCCTTCATTGGGCGACGTTGGGGGAAGAGTAACGACCGTCGCCGTGTTCGGCGTGACGTTGGGCAACGTTGTACTTGCGACCGGCGGCAAGGGTGGCAGGTTTGGAAGTGTGATCTCCGCGCGCGGCAGATCGTTTGGAAGTGAGTCGAGTGGGTCAGGTGTTTGTTGCGATTTCAGAATCGACGAAGGGTCGGCCACAATCTCGACCTTCGTCGCGGACCGATCCAGCGTGATGTTTTCGGCAATACCTTCTTGAAAATCGGAAATCAAATCGGGCGGTCGAGTTGGATTTGATTGCTGCGTCCAATTGAGAACGACCGCAATGCCAACGAGGATCAAGGCGTGCAGCAATACGCTACCGAAAAAACTGGAGTTCCGCTTTTTGAGCCAACGCCGATATTCCGTCCGACGTCCCATCGCGACCACGATCTCCGACGCCACAATCGGGGCGGGGAGGATAAGTTTCGCCGATTTACGTTTTGGCCAGGGTAACATGGACGGGGGGTCAGTAAAAGGAAGTCCAACATTGCCGTATATTCTGTCATCGACCAACCGTTTCCGATGACGATGACAATCTTTTTCAGGATTGCCGACTTTACCAATTTTAACACGTTATCGCTTGGCCGTTTGGGGCTGGTTTGCACAAATGGGCGACCATTCGCCCAACCTTTCCCTCTTTAACCACCCTAAAACCAACTTGCCAAACAAGTTAAGTAGCCTGATAATTCCACGGATTAGGCCCTGTCCTGAATCGGTTCGAGAGGCTAAAATCCGAGTTCGTCATTTAGTATGTTTCACTGGTATTTGTTTCACGAGGCCATCCCGGCTGGGATGTCGCTGCGGAGTTTGTGTATGGCCAAGAGTAAGAAAAAAGTCGAAACGCTGTTTCTGGTTTGTGAAGAAACCGGCGATTACAACTACACGATCCGCCGTAAGCCGGGGGGCGAAAAGTTGAAGATCAAAAAGTACAGCCCCCGCCTGCGACGCCACACTCTGCACGCGGAAAAGAAAAAGTAGCGGTGTTTATTGCGCGTCGTAACGCGGCATTTCTTGCGCCTGGTTACATGAAATTCACTGCGCATAGAAACGCGGTGTTATTTGCGCGAACGAACATCGTTTATGCTGCGCATTTCTAGGATACTTTTTCCTCAAGGACGATATGGCCAAGCGTTGGCGAATTCATCCGCATGATCCGCAGCGGATTGCTCAACTCGAACGCGCGGCGGGCGTCCCGGCCGTCGTTGCGCAGGTTCTTCTCTGTCGGGGGATTAGCGACCCAACGGAGGCGCGCATCTTTCTCGATGCGAAACTTTCTGGGCTGCGTGATCCGGAATTGTTGCCCGGCGTGACCAAAGCGACGGAACGAATCATGTCCGCCGTTCGCGACAAACAAAAAATCATGATTTACGGCGACTATGACGCCGACGGCATGACCGGCACGGCGACATTGTTTCTCTGCTTGAAAATGCTCGGTGCCGATGTTGGTTATTTTATTCCGAACCGACTCGACGATGGTTACGGACTCAATCACGACGCGCTAAAGTCGCTCGCTGAACGAGGAGCCAAACTTGTCATCACCGTCGATTGTGGAATCTCCGGCGTCTCCGAAGCCGACACGGCCAAAGAAATCGGCCTCGAACTTATCATCACCGATCATCATGAGTTTGCCGACCGCTTGCCCCATGCGGCCGCACTCGTTCATCCCCGCCTGCCGGGACATTCGTATCCTTTCGGCGGTCTCAGCGGATCGGGCGTCGCACTTAAGCTCGCTTGGGCACTTTGCCAACATGCGAGTCAGGCGAAAAAGGTTGGCGACCGAATGCGAGACTTCCTGTTGCAAGCGGTCGGCCTCGCGTCGCTCGGCACGATTGCCGATGTGGTGCCGCTGGTCGATGAAAATCGAATTCTCGTGCGGCATGGCCTGACCAGTCTGAAAGAGCGTCCGACCGTCGGCATGACCGCATTGATGAAGATCACCGGTCTCGACAAGAAGGCTCGCCTGGAATGCGAAGACGTTGGGTTTTCGCTCGCTCCCCGCTTGAATGCCGCCGGCCGCTTTGGTCAAGCTCAATTGGCCGTTGAATTGCTGACGACCGACAATCCGCAAAGGGCGGTAGCTTTGGCCGAATATATTCACGAACTCAACGGCAGCCGAGAAAGTTTAGAGCGGAGCATTTTTCTCTCCGCCAACAAACAAGTGAAGGAACTGTACGATCCCGACGGAGACGCGGCTCTCGTCTTGGCCGATCCCGATTGGCATGTCGGCGTGATTGGCATCGTGGCGGGGCGACTCGCGGAAAAATATCATCGGCCGGTCGTGTTGGTCGCTCTGGACGCACTCGGAATCAAGCCGGGTGTCGGGTCGGCCCGCAGCGTGCCGGGCTTCAGTCTGCACAGCGCACTCGCCAGTTGCTCCCATCATCTGGTCAGTCACGGCGGTCACGCAGCGGCGGCAGGTTTGAAAATTGAAGAAAAGAAGCTGGCCGACTTTCGCGCCGACTTTTGCGAAGCGGCCGCCAGCGAAATCAACGACGCCGCTCGCATCGCCGAGTTGTGGATTGATAGTGAAACCGTCTTTTCTTCCCTCACCTTGCGAGCCGTCGAGCAAATCGAGCAGATGGCCCCGTTTGGACAAAGTAACGCCCGACCGATGTTGTGCGCTACGGATGTTAAGCTCGCGGAACCGCCGAAGAAAATCGGCGGGGGTGGGCGGCATCTTTCCGTAAAACTCATTCAGCACGGCGTTTCCATGCGGGGTGTGGCGTTCGGAGGTGGCGATTGGGCCGATGAACTTGCCCGGGTGGATGGCCCAATCTCGGTCGCGTTTCGTCCGATCATCAACGAGTTTCGTGGTCGGCGAACGGTCGAAGTTCAAATTGCCGATTGGCAACCGGCACCGGTTGCAGCCGCAGCGCGATAGTCATCGCGAGTTGACTTGTTGGGCGTCATTTCTCGAAAACCGTTGCGCCGTCAACCCGAATTCACACTCACAGTGGCAAACAGCACGCGTTACTCAAGACCGCGTGTGGCGACCGTAAAGTCTCGCAGCACGCCTTTCGATTTTAGCTCCAAAAGCAACGCCACGCCAACTCCCGAACCAGTCACGACGCAATCGCGATGAAAATTGTCATAGGAACCCAATTGTAACACACCCTCACGTTCTATCTGCACGTGAATAATAGCATGAGTGAGACCTGCGGCGACAACCTGTTTGAAGATACGGGCGATGGTGTTCTGTTCCAATCTCAATACAATGAAGTCCTACTTCGGGTTAGGCGTGTTCCGCCGGAGTAGCCCATCTTCGGGCCTGTCCGGATTTTTGTGTCAACGGGTTTGGGTACGTTATTTGCTACGTGCGCCGGGCAT
>JAYUFG010000355.1:0-4488 GCA_043738845.1 Planctomycetaceae bacterium | reverse complement strand
ACCGCCAGCCAATTCACAGTGAAAAATTCCGCATCTTTGTGGCGGTGAGGTCCAGACAGTGCGACAGTACCGATCACGGAAAGCGGACCGTTTGGCTCAATGGTTTCAGCAAATAGCATTCTTTCCGGCGACCACCACGGTTTGTTGAGGAATTCACGCTCGAAATCTTCCGCTGTGCGGGGCCGATGTGATGCTTTTCGTGCATGAACGGCCATTTTCTGAATGCGTATCCAGGCCGTAATGTCAGTGTTGTCTTTGTAAGTTCGCAAAACAATACCCACCAATGGAGTGGTTGATGGACGGCAATTCAGGTGTTTTTGCAATTTGAGGACGGACATAATTGCGATGGTCGAATGGTGTTATATACCTAAAAATGTGTTAATTGTGCCGGATCAACCGGGAATCGTGTGGCGTAAGCAAGTTGATGTGATAGATTTCTTTCATATTTTAAGCACACAATGATTGCAATTGTTCGAGATTGTCATCATAATGAATCCAAATGGTCAACCATCGTGGCATTTTGAGGTTCCCAACTGTGTCGTCGGATGAACGTCGAGGACGTCTGTTGGAGTTGGTGCGGCTACAAGGCTTCGCCCCGTTGCCCGATTTGGCCAAGGCTTTGAAGGTTTCGGAATCGACCGTTCGAAGGGATTTGGACTTTCTCGAAGAGAACGGCTCGGCCAAGAGGACGCATGGTGGAGTGTTTTACACCGGTGCTTCTCCGAAGCTGCCGCATTTCGATGAACGTCAACCTGCCCAATGGGACAAAAAACGAGCGATTGCCGCATCGGCGGCCCAACTCATCGAGGATGGCGACACGCTGCTCCTCGACGGTGGGACGACGACGTATGAGGTCGCTCGGCTGTTGGTCGGGCGGCCGCTGCAAATTGTAACCAACTCGTTGCCGGTTGCGAACCTATTCGCCTCCAGTGCGAATACCGATTTGATCGTGTTGGGTGGATACGTACTCCCGCGAACCGGCGTGGCACTGGGACCATACGCGAACCACATGTTGGAAGAGATTAACGTCCGGCGGACGATTTTGAGCGTCGCCGGGATCAACGAACGAGGATTTTACAACAGCAACTTGCTCCTGGTTGAAACGGAGCAAGCGATGATGAAGGCGGCCGACGAAGTGATGATCGTCGCCGACAGCACAAAGTTCGGTCGCCAAAGTTTGGCACTCATGTGTTCACTCGGGGCGGTGCGACACGTCATCGTCGATCACGAGATTAGTGCCGGTTGGCGGGAGAAGGTTTGTCAGGCAGGCGTGCAGTTGCACGTGGCAGGGGAAGGAAAGAGCAATTAGCTGGTAGCGATTAGCCGGATCAAGATAGACATTACCAATACACAACTATGACCACAACCACCCTTGATCGCAGTATTGTCGAGCGGATTGTGCGCGAGATTGTCCTCGCCCAAACGGGATCGGCCAATCGAAACAGCGTGAAGCTCGACGAGCCAAAACTCGTCGTCAGTATTTCCGCGCGACATTGCCATTTAACTGACGAGCACGTCGAAATTCTGTTTGGCAAAGGCGCGAAACTCACACCCGACAAACCGCTTTATCAAGACGGTTTTTATGCCGCAGCGGAAACGGTTATGGTCGTCGGTCCGAATAAACGGCGAATGTTGCCGAGCGTGCGAGTGCTAGGCCCGACGCGGCCCGCCAGTCAGGTTGAGCTTGCGTTCACCGATGGAATTTCGCTGGGGATCGAGTTGCCTGTGCGAGCCAGCGGAAAGATTAGCGGAACGCCCGGCTGTGTTTTGGTCGGTCCCAAAGGGGTCGTTGAATTGAAAGAGGGCATCATTCGGGCGGAGCGTCATGTCCACATGAATCAACAGCACGCCAAACATTTCGGCGTGAAGAACGGCGACCGCATGAGCCTGCTCATTGAATCAACTTGCACGCTAGTCCTAAAGGACTTACTCGTTCGAGCAGACGACACGAGCAAGCTCGAAGTTCATCTCGACACGGATGAAGGGAACGCGGCCGATTTGGATCATGCGAAGCGAGTCGAGTTGATCAAACAATAACATTGAACAACTAAGTAGATCCCCGTCACCGACCAGATTACCCCTCACCTGCACCTTACCCCGTCCTGCATTTTGAATTTTGCGTTTTTACTTTTTTACTTTTTATCTAAGGACCATCCTCTATGGCGAAAGTTATGGAAGCACTGGGCATGATCGAGACCAAGGGCTTTGTCGCCTTGATCGAAGCCAGCGATGCAATGTTAAAGGCCGCGAATGTCCAGTTTTTGGGCTGGGACAAAGTCGGCAGCGGGTTGGTTACCGCGTTTGTAACCGGCGACGTGGCTGCCGTGAAAGCCGCTACCGATGCGGGCGCGAATGCGGCCGGTCGAGTGGGCGAAGTGGTCAGCGTGCAAGTGATTCCGCGTCCGCACGATGATTTGAATGTCGTCCTGCCGATCCCGCGTCGCACGGGCAAGGGCAACGGCGGCGACTGATTTTGCGTTGATTTCCCGTCACGGGCGGCCCGTTTCACACAGTTTTTGAAGTCAAGTTTTTTCACAAGGATTTTTCCATGCTAGCAATTGGACTCATTGAAACCAAAGGGTTGATCGCGCTGGTTGAGGCGACCGACGCCATGGCCAAAGCGGCCAACGTACAAATTATGAAGCGAGTTTCCATCGGCGGTGGGCTCGTCACGACCGTCGTCAGTGGCGACGTCGGCAGCGTGCGAGCAGCCGTCGAAGCCGGTGCCAATGCGGCGACCCAAGTTGGCGAACTCGTCAGCAGTCACATCATTCCACGTCCGGCCGAAGGGTTGGTCGCAGCGTATTTTTCGTAAGAATTAACGGTATACCGTTTTCTGTTGTCTTGTAATAAAACGCCGTGACATTGGGTTACGGCGCAACATGCCACGGAGGAACCGATGAAGATTCTCGTAGCCAACCTTGGCTCGACGAGCTTCAAGTATCGATTGTTCGACATGACCGACGAGCGGCAGCTTGCTCGTGGTGGTGTCGAACGGATCGGCGCGACGGAGAGCAAATGCTTTGTTGAGATCGGCGGACAGCGGCGGGACTTGACCGTGGCGGTGCCCGATCATGCAGTGGCTGTGCAGGTTTGCCTCGAACAATTGACCGAGCCGGGAAGTGGTTGTCTCAAGGACGCCGTAGAAGTCTCGGCCATCGGGTTTAAGGCGGTGCATGGTGGCCGAGTGAGCGGCGTGCAAAGGGTGACGCCCGACGTGTTGTCCGCGATGGAAGAAATGAGTGGCGTCGCTCCGGCCCACAATCCGCCGTACATTGCGGCGATGCGTTTGCTGAGCGAAAAGCTGCCTAACATTCCGCTCGTGGCGGCGTTTGAGACCGGTTTTCATGCGACGATTCCCGACCGCATGCGACATTATGCTGTGCCGCATGAGTGGTCGACCGATTTTCGCGTGCAACGCTGGGGCTTTCACGGAGCAAGCCATCGCTACATCAGTCAGCGAACGGCCCAACTCGTGGGCAAGAACGATCTGCGGATTGTTTCTTGTCACCTCGGTGGGTCGAACTCGTTGTGCGCAATCAAGAACGGAGAGAGTTTGGCGTGCAGTTTGGGGATGAGTCCGCAGTCGGGCTTGGCTCACAACAATCGGGTGGGAGATTTTGATCCCTTTGCGTTGCCAGTTGTGATGGAGCGGACGGGCAAGACTTTGCCGCAGGTTCTGGATGAACTGGCTGAGCGGAGTGGTTTGCTCGGCTTGAGTGGACTCAGTGGAGATGTGCGTGATTTGGAAGAGGCGGAAAGTAAAGGAAACGCGAAAGCAAAACTTGCACTCGACGTGTTCATCAGTGGAATTCGGCAATACTTGGGGCAAATGCTCGTCGAGTTGGGTGGCGTGGACGCCATTTCATTTACAGGCGGGATTGGCGAGAACAGCATTCGTGTGCGGAGTGGTGTCTGTGCGAACTTGACGGAACTCGGCATCGAACTTGACCCGGCACTGAATGCCGCCGCCAAGGGCGAAGTCAAAATAAGTTCCGCGAAAAGTCGCGCACAAGTATGGGTCATGCCGACCAATGAGGAAATCATCGTCGCTCGTCAGGCGAAAGAGTTGTTGTCACCAACACGTTGATGTGTCGTTCGATTCTTTAGCATTTTGGTACTCAGATGTTTATCGCAAAAGTCACCGGCTCGCTGGTTGCCACGCAAAAAGTCGCCACGATGACGGGTCATAAACTGCTCGTCGTCGAGCCGTTTCGCGTTGATCCGGAAAATCGGTCGGTTTTGAAGTCGGCAGGTCGCACGTTTGTCGCCGTCGATACGGTCGGGGCGGGCGAAGGTGAATACGTTTTAATTACACAGGGTTCGAGTGCCCGCATGACGCCGGAAACGAAGATGCTCCCCATCGACACGGTGATTATCGGCATTGTTGATTCGATGCACGTCGATCACGTTTGCGTCTATACAAAGGAATAACGAATGTCATCTTTCGCTCCATAAGAGAATTTGTCCATTGTCGTCTTTCGCTCC
>JAYUFG010000354.1:0-4493 GCA_043738845.1 Planctomycetaceae bacterium | reverse complement strand
AAGGGAGACTTTGGCCGCGTGCTGCTGATTGGCGGTTCGCAAGGGATGGCTGGAGCGATTGGACTCGCAGGAATGGCCACGCTGCGGAGCGGGGCGGGACTCGTTCGCTTGGCCATTCCCGAAATCATTCAAGCGACCGTCGCCAGCTATGAGCCGTCATACACCACGATTGCCCTGCCGCACGATGCGAACGGTCGAATTGCCGCGACCGCTCTGGCAAAATTGAGTGAGGCCATTCACGATGCGACCGTCGTCGCGATTGGTCCCGGACTCGGTCGTTCGAGCGATTTGTCAAAACTGGTCGCACAGTTGTATTGTGAAACAGCACAACCGCTCGTGATCGACGCCGACGGATTGAATGCACTGGCGAAACTGGGCGAACAACTTCCGCTGCCGAATGGTCCGCGAATTGTGACACCGCACCCGGGAGAGTTTGCTCGTTTGCTGAAAATTGACAACGTCGCACCGGGACAACGGGAAATGCTCGCTCGTGATTTTGCTCAACGACAGCGGGTCGTGGTCGTTCTCAAAGGGCATGTGTCGATTATCACGGACGGCGAAAGCTTGTTTCGCAACACGACCGGAAATCCGGGCATGGCCACTGGTGGAACGGGCGACGTGTTGACGGGAGTGATTGCCGCCCTGCTGGGGCAAGGTCTGTCGTCGCTGGACGCGGCACGGCTTGGTGCGCATGTACACGGACTCGCGGGCGACCTAGCTGCCGAGAAGCTGGGACAAGTGGGGCTAATTGCCCGTGATCTCGTCGATTTCTTGCCACGAGCGTTTCAGGCGGTTGAAAAATGAACACCACTTAATGGCCACCGGCAGATTGCAAGCGAATGTTCCAGTTCGGTATTGATCCTGATTGAGCTTGGTAAATAGACGCGACATGGTCGAGTGCTTGGATAGGGCTAAGAACGAGAGCAACTCCGCTTCCCCAAGTTCGATTCGCGAGTGAGCGGTTTGAATTCGGTCCGAGAAGGCACCCAGCCGTTAATCCAGCAAAGAGCACAGCCAATGTCGCCCGCCACTTCGAGGTTCTAGCGAGGAAGCCACACCACGCAAGGTTGGGATTCATGATTCGGTCTGCATCAACGTCAACCGTCGTCACTCCGTCGGTGATTCCGTCGCCCCATCCGTTCCCGTTTCACCAGCCGCCACAAACCGATAACCTGCCCCGCGCACACTTAAAAAATGTTCCGGCACGGCCGGATCGCGTTCAAAATACTTCCGCAGATTTAATACGAAATTATCGACCGTGCGGGTCGTCGGACTCTTCGTAAAGCCCCAGACATGTTCCAACAGTTCGTTCCGCGTCACAACCGATCCTTCATGCTCGACGAAATATCGCAACAGCTTGATCTCAAGCGCGGTTAGGTGAACGGGTTGTTCAGCGACCGTCACTTGGAACGTGTCGAAGTTCACTTTCACCCGGCCAAATTCGTACACGTCGCCCGCCGGTTGATCGGTGCTGGAGAACTTGCGACGCTGCGAACGAGTGAGCAAGTTTTTCACCCGACTGAGAAGCTCCTCTAAATCGAACGGCTTGTGGAGATATTGATCGGTGCCGACGTCAAAGCCGCGAGTTCGGTCTTCAGCGAGCGTGCGAGCGGAGAGCATTAAAATGGGAACGTCATTTCCCGACTCTCGAATGCGTTCGCAAACGCCATAACCACTCATTCCCGGCAGCATGAGGTCAAGAATGACCAGATCGACCGGGTGTTCGCGATCCTCGATCTTGTCGAGCGCGGCGAGTCCGTCGCCGACGGTCGTGACGTCGTACCCTTCGGCCTCGAAGTTGTACTTCATGCCAATCGCCAGATGGGCTTCGTCTTCAACGATGAGAAGGTGTTTCATGGCGAACGAACCAAGGATGAGCGACAGACAACGAGAAAATGAACCCGGCGTGATAATGACCAACCTTCCAGTTAGAACACTCGCGATTCCCAAAGCCCTCACCCCGGCCCTCTCCCGGCGGGCGAGGGAGAAATTTTATGGCGCACCTTCCGCAATGGGAAGCGTCACTTCAAATAATGTGCCGGGATCGTGACCCCGGTCGTGAATGTTGATTTGACCTTTCAGTTGTTTAACGAGCGTGCGAACGATATACAGTCCCAAGCCAGTGCCCGTTTTGGTCCGTTCGAGTTCATTACCGAGCCGGACGAAGCGGCCAAAAATTTTCCGGCGCAGGCTAGAAGGAATTCCCGGCCCATTGTCGGCAATCGTGGTCACGACGCCGGTCCCGTTCGCCTTGGCGACGATCTCAACCTTTGGGTCCGCTCCGCCATACTTGATCGCATTGTCGATCAAATTGCGGAACAGAATTTCCAAATCAATCGGCCTCGCCCGTACGACGGCTACATCGGCGGAAAGTCGCACGGCGTCTTCATTCAAGTGATATCGCGTGCGAGCCGCCTCGACGCAAGTGTTCAACAGAATCGAAAGGTCAACGTCCTCGAGATCGATTTCCTCGAGTGGCTTGTCGAGTCGGGCGGCATCCAACAGGTGATCGATCAACGAGTCGAGCCGTTCCAAATCTTGAAACATGAAGCGATGAAAATCGGCTTGTTGGACGTCGGAAAGTTTCCTCCGGTCGAGCGTTTGCAAAGCCAGCTTCAACGACGCAATCGGCGATTTCAATTCGTGCGTTACGCTGTCAATAAAGTTCGACTGTCGTCGGTTTAGGCTGATTTCCTTAATCGAAAGGAGCAGATACAGGACCGTCCCGGCCAGCACCAAGAGGAGAAACGTCGTTCCCACCGCGAGCGACGCCCAATAAACGCCCGGCGATGCCGCGTTCAACGCTCCGACCACCGTGACAACGATCCAACCGACCGTCAGCGCGACGACCAACACGATCATCACGACCGCGAGTGTAATCGGCCAACCGAGTGAACTGCGACGGAGCATAAGGACAAGGATTGGTTCGTAGCAGAAATAGAAAACTCCCTCTATTTGAACATACCGGCCATTGGAGTGGCAAGGCGACGAAATAGTGATTTGCCAAGCAAACTCCCCAATTTTGACGATCGTTTAGCTTCGCCGAGACGCGAAGCGGAGGTCATTCGACCGCCATCTCTCATGGGTTGACGACAATCTCTCGCGGGTTGACTCTACAACGAATCATCGAGGATCGTTAGAATGCGGTCTAAACTTCTTTCACGAAAACGCCTAAGTTTATCATTCTCAAAGGAGCGAACCATGACACGCCACATACTTGCCTCCGTGCTGATTCTCCTACTCGTTTCTGTCGCTTGGGCCGCCGAACCGAAAAAGTCGGAACTCTCTCCCGATGCCAAAGCCGTCGCCGAGGGGAACAATCAGTTCGCTACGGACTTATATGCCCGACTCCGTACCGACGAGCCGACGAATTTATTCTTTTCGCCCTATAGCATTTCGACCGCGCTCGCGATGACTTCTGCCGGAGCCAAGGGACCGACGGAAAAAGAAATGGCGAGAGTGCTCCATTTCTCGCTCCCGCAAGATCGGGTCCATCCGGCGATGGCTCAACTCAGCAAAACATTGACTCCTCAACAGAAACGTCCCGATTTCCAACTGCGTGTTGCCAATCGGTTGTGGGGACAACAAGGGTTTCGTTTTCTCCCACCATTTTTGCAAATCACCAAAGAGAATTATGCCGCCGAATTGGGCCGCGTTGATTTCAAACTGCAAACCGAAAAGTCTCGCACGGAAATCAACACCTGGGTCGAGGAGCAAACGGAACATAAAATTAAGGACTTGCTCGCGCAAGGAGTCCTTACTGCGGACACTCGGCTCGTCTTGACCAATGCGGTCTACTTCAAGGCACCCTGGGCGAACGAGTTTAACAAGTCGGAGACGAAGGACGCTCCATTTCACATTTCCAACACGAAGGAAGCAACCGTTCCCATGATGCACCGCACGGGGCGTTTCCGTTATGCAGAGTTGGACGAACTGCAAATCCTGGAATTGCCCTATGGTCAAGGAAACGTGGCAATGCTGGCCCTGCTGCCGAAGAAAACGACGGGCTTAGCCGATTTGGAAAAGAACCTCAACGGCGAGAATCTGAAAAAATGGACAGCCGATCTAAAATCCCGACTGGTTGAACTTACGTTGCCAAAATTCAAAATGTCGGCCTCGTTCAGCTTGAAAGCGGTATTGGAATCGCTGGGCATGAAGTTGGCCTTCTCCGACCGGGCCGATTTCACAGGCATCACAACCGACGAGCCACTCGCCATTTCCGCCGTGATCCATAAAGCCTTCGTGGATGTGAACGAGGAAGGAACCGAAGCAGCAGCGGCCACGGCAGTTACCATTGTGGCTTTGAGCGCACCACTTCAACCCGAAACACCCGTGCCGTTCCGCGCCGACCATCCATTTGTGTTTCTGCTCCGCGACCGCGCAACGGGCAGCATCCTCTTCTTGGGCCGCTTGGCGAATCCAAAGGAATAGCGGGCGTGGAAGGTCACCCCCGGGAATAAATCGACATCGAATCGAAGTTGGTGTTGGTGCAG
>JAYUFG010000353.1:0-4495 GCA_043738845.1 Planctomycetaceae bacterium | reverse complement strand
AACTCTTGCGATTTTTCGTTAAGGTACAAAAAATTGAGGGCCGCGCCTGCGATCCCCATCCCCACTGCGACAATCAGTGCTACGCTGGTTTTCATGTTGATAAATCTCACGGTTTACGCGGGCCATCGGGCGTTACGGGCTTCGTCCCACCCGTGATCGTAATCAGACCCCACAAGCCGCCTGCATCCGTCCCAAATTGGACATCGCAGCGGGCAGAGTCGTTTCCCGGTTGTGAAAAGACGAGTTGCCGACGGTTAAAAGCGGTTTGCCACTCGGCCGACAATTGCCAAATGTCGCCCGAACGCCGGTTGCGGAAGAACTGTTCCCAATCTTCGAGTTTCCCCCGCCCACGGATGGCCGTCAAGGTCGGGCCACCTTCCTCGGCCACGGAAAGCGTGATTTGAGCGTCTGGCGGCAGAGAAAGTGTCGTTACAACCGATTGTGACGATTGCTCCGTTCCGCCCGTGCGGAAGACATACAGCCCCCAGTCATGGTCGCCTGGCACCGCCATTCCCAACGCCACCAAACGAAGTTCCGGGGATAATGTTACGTCCGTTTTGTTCCCCTCCGTTTCGCGAACCGTTCGCGAGACAGCCAACATCGGCACGGCGGAGGGGATTTGGTCGATGCGAAAATCGCCCAGCGTTTCGAGCGGTTTTTTATTCGCCAATTCGGCCAGCAGTTTTTGTTCGCCGGGACGGGGCGAACCGGTTGAGGTGTCTGTCGCCTGGGCGACTTCGCGGCACAGCTTTCGCAACGCCTTTTCCGCAGCGGCCATGTCGCCCGAGACTCGCACGGTTTGCGCGGTCGTCGGCGAGTTACCGAACTGAATCTTTTTTCCACGCGAGCCAATTTCACTAAACGTGTTCCCGGAGGGATTGTTGGGATCCACGAGCGGCTCGTCCCCCCGCCACCATTCGATAATCTCGCGACCACACGCCAAGGCCAAAACCAAAACCACGGCGGTCGCCAAACCGTTCGTCGTCCACCACGTCAAGCGACGGGCCAGTTTGCCAAAGTCGGACGGCCCGGAAGTACGCTCGGCCGCGAGCGGCACGCTTGGTTCCGATGGTGTTGACGAGGTTTCATTCACGATGAGCCAGTATTCAATGTTTGGTTACGCGATGAAAGGCCCACTCCATATAAGTATTATCCTTGTCCCTCCTCGCTTTCTCTTTTATCTCTCGTATCTCGGTGGCTAATCCTCTTCGTCGCCAAACAAATACGAAGACTTTAGCCACCGAGATACGAGAGATTAAAGAGGAACAGGTTCTACGCAGATCATAAAATTTTGTAACTGTTTAGCCGTATGAAGTAAAAACAAAAGAATCACGCAAAGCTCGCCAAGGAATTAAACAGACCTCAAAATAATTAGAAGACGAATCGATTTCTAAACGGTTCCACCAAGCGAATTATCTCCTTAGAACACCTTTGCGCCTTTGCGTGAGCCTTGTTACTAACCCTCGGTGAGGATTCACATGAATTGGACGGTTACTTCAAACAGCGAAACTGATACAAAGTTTTCGGGGTGCCTTATAACTTCTTGAGAAAGGCATTCAGTTCGTCGATCTTGGTTTGCAAGCCCGGCGGGGGCACCATCAATGTTTTTTGCATCTGGTTATACATCCCCAAAAAAGCTTGTGTCAGACGGCGGGGAACACCGCCGCGACGACGGCGATTGTTCGGATCCCCTTCGATCTGTTTCACGAGCGGCTGCACATAGTGCGCATCGACAATGTCCACGTCGAGACTCGTGAACGTCCGCAGGCGGGGATAAAAACTCGGGGCACTTCCATACCAAGCCATAAACTCAGCGTCCTGATCGAGCGGTCGCATGGCGGTCGAATTGTGAATCGTCGTCGCTTGCTGCGTCGCTTGGGTCAATTGTTGCAACAGTCCCGACGGCGGTTCGGGCATTTGATAAAGCTTATTGATCCGATGATAGAAGTTACTTTCCATCCCCTGTTGGCGAAATTGCCACTGGGCATCAAGGACCGCATTTTCCTCAGAAAACTTATAGGGTGTGACTTTCGGCAGCATCGGCATTTTACGGCTGATGTAGGCGGTCCCTTTATCCAAGCCCGTCGTGGGATCAAACAAATCGGAATTCACCGTGAAATTTCCCAGCGGCCCCCGCACGACCGGCATCTCGTAAGCGGGCGCAGTTATTTTTGTGTCCTTATCACCGGCTGACCAACCGGCCTGCTTGGGCTGTTGCCACTCTGGCGGTCGATAGGCGGCAAACTCTCCGCCGCGCGGCCAAAGGTTTCGTCCGGCGATATTGCGGGCTTCGGTCTGTGCCCGAAATTTCCACGCGGCCGCCGCGCCGACCGCCACGATCAGACCCATCATCAGCAACAGGATTGGTGCCGAGAGAACCAATTCCAAAGTTGCCAAACCGTTCCTACGATTTGAACGGCCGATTGTCGTCTTTCGCTCTGCGAAACGCCGTGCTTTCGCCGTGCGAAAAACGACACTGATTTTTGCGCTAATCCAAGTTGAAGGCAACTTGTTAGTGCGAGGTGATGTTGCGTAGGTCATGGGTCGAAAGGTTGTTAAGCTGTGGAACGCGAATTTTCGCCAACGTGCCGTCATCCGCTTTCACTTGCGGCGGCGTCTGCATGATCGCCAAAATATTTTCATCCGTCGCAGGCACCAATTTGAAACACCAGTTTTGGCAAAATAAATCCCAAGTATGTCCACCATTGTCTGGGTCACGAGGCTTGTCCGGATCCTGAAGAAAGCTGGGGTCGGATTGCGATTCCTGACGGACCGCCGAAGAATCTCCGTACTTCATCAAGCGGCCGAGCGGAATGAACAAGGTTCCTTGTGCAAAGGCTTCTTCGTCACTTCCAAACGGGTCGTGAAACATGCCGGGCAACGTCGGCGTTAGTCCCTTGCGATACGCCACCCCGACGAACATGTAATCTTCTTCCAACGTGGTCTGACATTGTTCATGGTCACGCGGCAGATTCCGAATCACAAATGGCAAATTCGTATTGGGATAATCTTCTTCCAGCAGTTTTTTCAATTGGCCATTCGTAAAGCCCCGCCACAATTGCCCAAACTGGCTCATCTTGGCGGCACTGTCGAACGGCTGCATGTAGGTTTGGTTCCAAGCGTTAAGGTATCGCTGTGACCAAGCCTTGCGCTGACTGACGGCCGTCCGGTGATAATTGCTTTGCCCCTCGACGTTGTCGTTGACGGGATCAACCGCCGGAATGGTACTCCGTTCGCCCTCCGCATCTCCGCCGACCGGATCAATTCTCGTCCGCCACAACACCGTGACAGGTGTTTCGCGTGCCACATTTTCGGCGGGCATTTTCGGACCTTGCTTGCGTCCTAATTCCATCGCCGCGATTTGGGCCATATCCGGATTCGACTGCACGACCGACTGGTCAAACTTTGGGATCATTTCTTCGGACAGAATCTGTTCGAGCGTTGGCAACACAGATTCTGACCACGCACCTGCCCAGGCGGTGTACGCATCGACCATTTTTTGTTCGGCGTCGGCCATTTGCGGAATGCTACTGCCCAACTGTTGAAATTTCGCGAAGCTGGCTTTCTCAAAGGTCTTGCCAACATTTTTCCAAGCGTCGAGAATCTCCGGCACCAAACTCTGCGCGTTTTTGTCGCGACCTTCGCGCAAGAACGCCGTCATCGCGAAAACGTCGCACAACAGATGGTTGGAAAACGCCAGCGAGTTCATCCCGCGGGCCAAAACACCGCCACCCGCGTAGGTGCCGGAATCGGCCGCGTTTTGCATTCTAATTTTCGCGTTGGCCTGACGTCCGACATTGAAAATCATTCCCAACAACATGACCAGAAACAGCAGCGTGAGAACGGTGACAAGACTCATCGCTCCCCGCTCATTGTTGTGCAACGCCTGAACCGATTTGCTGGCCGCGCGCAACACACCACCGACGCATTGCTGCGAGCGAATCCGCGTCGGCTGGTTTGGCAAGATTCGGTGCATAAAATATTATTCGTCGTCGGGTGCTAATTGTTTACGGACGAAATTCAGTCGCCTATTCCACCGGTTGCAGATAGGCATGTTGCGACCGTTGTCCCTCAATGCCGAGAGTCGCGGTCGCGGTTAATGAGATCACTGAAAATTGACCCTGATTTTGAATGGACTGCGCCACATTGTCGGTCGATGAAACCCGCCGCCCCAACAGCCGAGCCGGTCCCGGAAGCAAGGCATAATCATGCTGCAAATCGACCGTCACTTGATCCCGCCAGCCGACATGATCCAAATCCAAAACGGGCGTGTAGATCGGAACATTTCTACGAAGCTGTTGGTTGTAAACATAACCCGTGATGTAAAACTCCAACTCGTCCTCAGGCCCCGTTACTCGAACTTTAACATTCGTATGCTGGCGGGCGTAATCCAGTTTATTGATCAAACGCGCCGGGACACGAGCGATGGCTTGGGACTTTGGCGTGAATGACTGATAGGCCCGCACGACCTGATCGGAAAGTGTGTCGCCCGTCG
>JAYUFG010000352.1:0-4497 GCA_043738845.1 Planctomycetaceae bacterium | reverse complement strand
CAGGGCAATTGCACGGAACACCGGTTCGAGTCCTTTTCCTTTGTCATTCGCATCGGTTCCTTGCTTGGGGGTTTGCAGGACTTCGCGATAAATCGCTTCCACCTCTTTATATTTGCCGCGCAATTCGAGCAACTCGGCCCGTTTGAGCCGTAGCGGGATATAGTCCGAGTTTGTCTTCTCGCCGAGAGTGATCCATTTTTCGACCGTTTGATAGTTTTCATCGCTGACGAGCGATTGCCGCGTCCGCAGGGCCGAGATCGCAATCGTCAATGTATCCATCAGCCGAGCCATGTAGCGAGGACTTCCGCTTTCGCCCGGATATCGCTCACACAGATCGAAACAGTCGTTAATGTTTCCATGTTGGCCTAAATGATTGGCTAGAACCAAGATTTTGTCTTCATTGTGATAGTCATAGACAAACTTTCGATAGTAGGTTTCGGCCTCGTCATAGTATTTGAAAGTCGAAAAGAGATCAGCAACCTGAACGAGCCGCGCGCTCATCTCCTTGGGCAACGGTTCCGGAACCAGTGACATGACGGCCGCGACCGCCTCGGCTTTTTGACCTTTTGCGGCCAGTAACCGAGCCTTCAACTCAATCGTAGAACTCGTCGGTTTGTCTCCCTGAATTTCCTCAATGTTCTTCAGCATCGTCTCGGCCGTTAAACGCTCATTATGCTTGTTCAACAAGGTGGCGTACACTGAAAGGACGTTGATGTCTTTGGCATTGCTCGTAAGAATTCGGGAGATCAAACGGGTCGCTTTGGGCCACTTACCCGTTCGTTCGTAGAGTGCGGCCAAGACCAGTCGTTCGGAGGGCGGAAGTAGTTTTTTCGTTTCGAGATCCTCGTACAGGCTGATCGCAGTCTTGAGCGATTCACTGTCGGAACGTTTCGACAGGATTCGGCCCTTAATCAAAATATCGAGGTCGTCCGTTTGTCCATTCCGCACGTTTTCGTCAAGGATGGCGAGAACTTCCTTCAGGTGCTGATATTCCGTTCCCGGAGCCAGCAAATCGGCCATGTCCCGATTAACCTGCTTACGCATCGAATCGTCCAAACTGGGGTTCGCTTTGAAGAGAACCCGCAAACCCTCGTAGGACGCCTTGGCCTTGTCGAAATTTCCCGAATCTTTATAGAACCGGGCGACCCGAATCCGCAACGGAAGGTTATTGGAATCGGCTTGAATGGCCTCTTCTAAATAACGAGTGGTGGCCGCAAATTCACCGACGATTTGGTACGCATTGGCCAAAGCCAGCGCGCGCCCCTCCGGGGGAATCGCAGTTTCCATTTTGTGAACTTCCGTGAGGGCTTCGTTGGAATTTTGGATCCGCATTAAATGCCCAATTAAATGCAGCCAAGGAGTCGCCAATTTGGGTTGGATCGCGACCGCCTTGCGATAGGCATCTTCCGCAGGCACGAGTCGGCCAACGGAGGCCAGTGTGTCGCCCAGCCAGATTTGGTCTTCGTAGTTGGGAGGCCCCGCGTTTAATGACTTCATAACGCCTTTGATGATCTCGTCGGCGAGTTGCGGATTATCCAGAAGCTGCTCGTTAATCATGTATCGTTTGATTTCATCCGACGTGGCCGTCTCGTGAAAACGAGTGATCAGTTTCTTGGCCTCCTCTTTCTTTCCTTGCCTCATCAGTCCCAAAAAGACCCGGTTGATAATCTCCGGATCGGGAACACCGAAGCTGAGTGACTGCTGGAGCTTTTCTACATACCGCACGTCATTCCCTTCCAACTGTGAGATCAACGCATCCAGTCGATAGGTTTCCGACCATTTTGGTCGGGCGGTGTCGATTTCGCGAATTTTCTGCTTCGCCTCCGACAGTAGCACTTTACTTTGGGCAGGTTCATTTAGACTCTTGTAGTACAAGCGCGTCGCTTCCGCCAATTTGTAGTCGGTGCTATTCGGGCCGAAGGTTCGTTTCAAGCCTTCCGACGCTTTGCGTAGTCCATCGACATCGACCGCCTCTCGGGCAATTTGAAACAGAGAAATGTACACTCGTCCGTTATTGGGCTGCATCTCGGCAACCTGTTCCAACAGCCGCCGCGCATCGGCCAAAGGGGTCGCCCGTTTTTCTTCACTGCCGGGGAGCCGTCGATAGACTGTGGCCAGACCATTGAGTAGTCCCGCCCGCTCGTCAATGGAATACGATTTCGTATTCTCCTCCAGATCATGCAGCGACTTCAACATTTCGTCGCCCTTAGCGCGTATCAGGATTTCTGCCTTTTGCAGCCGTAGGATCACCGTGTCGCCAAGTTCCTTGCGCGACTCATCGATCAGAGCAACGGCCTGTGGATAATGACCTTGAATCGCCTCCAAATTCACTTGAACGGTTCGTAGAACATCGTTTTTGGGATCGAGTACAACTGCGGCTTCAAGGATCACTTTGGCCTCGTCAAATTTTCCGAGTTGCGTCAAGTAACTGGCCCGCCAGAGCGTTTCTTGCGTCCCCCCCATCAATTTCCGTTTAACGATTTCGTCGTGAAAACTTTCTACTTCGGCAAAGTTCTTGGGTTTGTCCTTGGGCAAGCGAATTTGCTCGTTCAACAACAGCCCGAGCATCGGCGACCACAGATCACTAATCGAGAAAAAGATGTCGTCATTCTTCATTTTCTGCCGAATCAGGCGGAGCTTAGCCAGGGCCTGAGACTGTTGTCCCAAGCCGATCATAGCTCGACAGATTCCTGCCTCCGCAGACATATTACTCGTTTGCAGGTCCGAGGACATATTATTCAAGCGCGAATACGTTTCCAGCATTTGATCGTACTGACCTGCCCCTTCGTAGCTGCGACCGAGGAGTCCATAGAGCCGGACCAAGTGCTCAAAGAGATCACTGGAAGTGATGGGCAACCGAAAGCGGGACTCAATCTCAATCCGCTGCCGATCAAGAATGCTCACCGCCCGTTGATAGTTCTTATCCGACCAATCGAGTTGGGCTTCCGTATACTCCGATTGCCAACGCTCAAAGATGGTCGTGGTACCCTCGAGCGCAGCCATCTCTCGAAACTCTTCCCGACCCGTTTTGAAGTCGTTGATTTCTAACAGCCGTTGCGTTAATTCGTACCGCAGTGAAAAGGTCTTGGGAAGTTTCGCGATCCCGTCTCGCAAAGTCTTGGCAGCTTCTTCCGGCTTCCTCTGCAAGGTGTACAAATGGGACTTGAGAATATAGAGTCGGGCTTCGTTCTTATGCTCTTTCAATCCTCGCTCTGCGAGGATCAACCCCTCGTCATATTGTCGCTCCCGCAATGCGAAAGATATCTTGAAGAGAATCACCTTTACGTCATTCGGCGCGAGCGTATAGGCTGCGTCCAGATCGCTGCGAACCTGGGCCACCAGCTTTTCCCGCGTTTCTCCTTTTTTCTCGCGGCCTAAGCGGAATTCATTCCACGAAACACGTGCCAAAAAAGCCGCCGCGTCCTCCGAGTTGGCCAGAACCATCTGTTCGATGACCTTGTCGGCAAAAACCAAATCTGGCGTTCCGTTGTCACGCAGGCTCGTTGCCAAGGCCACATAAGCGTCAATCAACTCCGGACCAAGGGCTTTGTCTTTTTCAAAAACGACCCCCCCTTTTTCTCCGGGAACGCAACCAATCAGTTTTTTCAAAATCTCGCGAGCTCGATCATGATTTTTGAGTTGCGTGAGGCCCGCCGCCAATTTCAGGAGCGTTTGCTTGTCGTTTGGATCGCGTTCCAAGATGTTTTCGTAGCTTGCCACCGCGCGCCGCTGTCCGTCGAGCGTTCGCCCATAAAGATCGACGTCTAATTTCGCCAAATTTTCACGAATAAAGCGGTCATCTGGAAGGTGCTCCGCCGCCCGCGTAAGCCTTTTATACGCTCCATCTTTGTCCTTTAACGATGCGCCGGGAAGTTCCGCAATTGACACGGAAATTTTGGCGGTCTCGGAGTACGCCTCCAAATCATCAACCGCCAGACGTTCATATTGATCCCACAGACGCAAGGCCTGATCTAAACTCCCTTTCTCCTGCGCATCTTTGGCCTGTAACTTAAGAATGACTGCATTGCGATCCACCTGGTACGAATGCAGGAACACAATTCCAATCGCTAACGTCACTACGCCCAGAATCAACCCCATCAATAAACCGGTATTAAGACGACGCATTTCTGAATGCTCCAAGATGAAGACCTGACCGCAGGAAGCGGTTCAATCGACCTGTTTTTCTAAGCTATTTCGGCTTGCCGACTGCTTGTCGACGGGTCGCTACCCACAAGGGGTTGCGCTGTCCCGCGTTGAAACTCGGCGAAATATATATGGTCCCTATTCATCCTACCCATGTGACGCTATCTGTCAACGAACTGAACGGCAAACTGGGCAATCACCAGTAAATCCAGGCGGTTTGCAACGAATCGGTGAATTGTATCAAATAAAATATCCCAAAGATTCTCGCCGACCTTGCCGATTATTCCGGTTGTAGGGAAGGTCTTAGAGCAGAAGGTCCGTTTCTATTCAGGCTGGTTTTCAGCCGGGTTTTCG
>JAYUFG010000351.1:0-11924 GCA_043738845.1 Planctomycetaceae bacterium | reverse complement strand
ACACTCAAAACGCGAAAGTCGATTTTCCCGATGTTTTGAACAGTACAATACGATGCTAGCAGAGATGTGTTAATGTGATTGGGCAAAGCCAGTGGCACACGACACACCCATGTCAATAAATCCGACCGGGCCGTGCGGACCATTTGAATCGCAATTCCCGGGCAATTATTTTCCCGCGCAATCGTGTTCGATCTCTCTGGGAATCGGCTGTCCACACAGCTACAATCGGACGCTACATTCCCATGGTAGCATCTCCGAAACAAAATCGACCGGCCACCGTTGGTCCCCACTATCACCCGCTGATCGTGGTGGCGGCGGTGGTCGCACTGGGAATGATAGCCGACCGCTGGCGTTCACTCTCTTTCATCACGTGGGAAATCATCGCGGTTGCCGCGTGGCTGGGTTGGTGGATCGCCTGGCGATTTCAGCGAGACCACCTTGCCGCTGCGTTGTTACTCGTGAGCATTGCGGCGATTAGCGGCGCGTGGCATCAAGAACGGTGGCGTTTTTTTGGCGACGACGATTTGAGCCGTTTCGCCCGAGAAGGCGAACAACCGGCCGCGATTGAAGCCATCGTCGTTTCGCCGCCGCGAAGAATGCCCAAGCCGCCGTTCGATCCGGTGCGGCCAATCCCGGTCGCCGATCATACGCGAATGCAGATCGAAACGCTCGCGATCCGTGACGGGAATATCTGGCGACCGGCGTCGGGTTACGCCTCGCTCAGTGTCGATGGACATTTGCTCGGCGTACATCCGGGCGACCACTTACGAATTTATGGTCGTCTCAATCGCCCACGTCCCGCCGACAATCCGGGCGAGTATGATCGGGCGGCCCATCTGCGCGGCGACCGAATCTTGTCGCTCCTTCATGCCGAGAGTCCCGACTGCGTCGAGATTGTTGAGGTGGGAAGTCCTTGGCGAATCACGCGGTGGTTAAATGTCGCGCGGGATTACGCGGACGAAATGCTGTGGCGATATGTTAGCCGCGACGAAGCCGGTTTGGCGGCGGCGATTTTGCTCGGCAATCGGGAAGAACTTCCGCCCGACCGAAGCGAGGCATTTTTACTGACGGGCACAGTCCATATCGTGACGATTGCCGGGCTGCATGTCGGCGTGTTGGCATGGCTGTTGTTTCAGGGTTTGCGGCTCGGTTTGGTTCCGCGCGGTCCGGCATTGTTCGGAGTGATGGTGATTACAGCGTGCTATGCGTGGTTGACCGGTTCGGAGCCGCCGGTCATGCGGGCGGCGGTTATGGTCGCGGTGGTTTGCTGGTCGTTGTGGCGAGGTCGGGGCGGCTTGAAGTTCAATTCACTCGCGGTAGCGGCCCTCGTCATCATGTTGTACAACCCGGCCGATTTATTTCGCACCGGCTCGCAGTTGTCTTTTTTGGCGGTCGGCTGTTTTGTGTGGCTTGGTTCGCAGTGGCGAGTTTGGTTTCAGCGAGATGCGTTGGACCGGCTCATTGCCGATACGCGACCTTGGCCCGTCCAGATGTGGAACGCCCTGCGTCATTATATTTGGCAAGGACTAATTGCGGGCACCATCGTGTTTTTCGTGACGTTGCCACTGGTAATGGCCCGCTTCCACACCGTCGCGCCGACCTCGATCCCGCTGAACGTGATCGTGATTGTTCCTATGCAGATCGCGATGGTTGCTGGATTTGGTGTGTTGACGCTGGGTGGGTTGATTCCGGGAATGGGCCAATTCTGCGGGCGGATTTGTGATATCGCTTTGTCGTTCCTCGATCATTGCATCGTCTGGGCGAGCAAACTTCCCGGCGGTCATGCCTGGGTGGCGGGACCGAGCGATTGGTGGTTGATTGGTTTTTACGGCGGCTTGGCACTGTGGTTGGCCATTCCAGCCATTCGTTTTCCCCGTCGTTGGTTGATCGCGTTTGTGTTGGCGTGGTCGGCAATTGGGAGTGGAGTCTCCTGGCTGCGACAGCGGCCTCATCCCGACACCATCGAGTGTGCGTTCGTTTCCGTCGGACATGGTTTGGCGGTTGTTGTCCATTTGCCCGACGGTCGGACGTTGCTCTACGATTCGGGCAGCATGATTTCGCCGCATGTCGCGTCGAGGGCAGTGAGCGGATACTTGTGGGAACGGGGAATCACGCATCTCGACGCCGTGTTTCTGTCGCACGCCGACACCGATCATTTTAATGCCGTGCCCGAACTGTTGGATCGGTTTTCGATTGGTGCGATTTACGTTTCGCCCGTAATGTTCAAGGATCAGATTGCTTCGCTGGCTAAATTAAAAGCGTCAATTTCCGCACACGGTACAACGCTGCGGGAAACGTGGCGCGGAGACAATTTGCTCGCTGGCGAAAATTGTCGTGTCGAAGTTCTTCACCCGCCGAAGGAAGGACTACGGGCCAGCGACAATGCCAACTGCGTGGTCCTCGCGGTCGAAGCGGTCGGACGGCGAATACTTTTGACGGGCGATCTCGAACCGCCGGGACTGCAAGAAGTCATTACCGAGCAAGAATGGAAGTGCGACGTCCTGTCGGCACCTCATCATGGCAGCGTGCGGAGTCTGCCGGAAGAAATTCTCAATTGGTCCCGACCAGAGTGGGTCGTGATCAGTGGTGGCGAACGTGAGAACACGGACAAGGTTCGCACCGCTTATTCTTCGACCGGTTCGGTGATCCTGAACACGTATGTCGATGGAGAGGTTTCAATTTGCCTGGATCGCGAACGTGTTCAGGTCACGACATTTCGCGACGGTAAGTTCAAAAGTCGATAGGAGACTTGTCCTGTACAACCGGAGTTTTGCCGCTGTTCTGACGCGGCGAGACGCCGCGTCTACGAGTTTTGCCCCGCAAAAGACGACCTTTGGCCAATGGCAACCGGCTACATCGCATGGTAAAACAGTATCTCGTTGACGGTTTCTTGCGAATTAAATTTCTGACAATATCTTTCTATCTTTTCCATGAATCTTGAATTATTTAGTTTGCAGGGTGAGATCGCCGTGGTGCTGGGTGGAACCGGTGCTCTTGGCGGCACAATGGCTGAGGCGTTGGCCAGCGCGGGTGCCAAGGTCGCCGTGAGCGGCCGCAATGCCGAACGGGGACACGCCTGCGTGAAAAGGATCGAAGCCGCTGGCGGAACGGCAATGTTTCAAACAGCCGATGCGCTCGACCGGACGTCGCTGACCACTGCGCGCGATCAAATTGAAAGCCAGTGGGGTGCGACGACGATTCTGGTGAATGCCTCGGGTGGAAACCGACCCGATGCGACCCTTCCACCCGGTGCCGATTTTTGCAAGTTGCCGCTTGAGGCGTGGAAGGGCGTTTTCGATTTGAATCTAGTCGGAGGCGTGTTGCTGCCGTGTCAGGTCTTCGGCGAGAGCATGTTGAAGTCGGGCAAGGGGACCATTATCAATATCGCGTCGATGGCGGGCATGACACCGCTGTCTCGGGTTGTCGCGTACTCGGCGGCCAAGGCGGCCGTCATCAACTTGACGCAATTTTTGGCAAGAGAATGGGCGACACGGGGAATTCGCGTCAACGCAATTAGCCCCGGCTTTTTTCCCGGCGAACAAAATCGCTCGCTCTTGTTCAATCCGGATGGAAGTCACACGGCTCGCGGTGCGCAGATCATTGGTCACACACCGATGGCCCGATTGGGCGAGGCCAAAGAGTTGGCTGGCGCAACGATCTGGTTGGCGGCAGCCAAAGCATCTTCGTTTGTCACGGGCCAGAACATCGTTGTGGACGGTGGGTTCTCGGCGGTCACGATTTAAGTTACTTTTCCAACTCGATAAATTAAAATTAGCCGCAGAGGTCGCCGAGAACACAGAGAAAACCGTAGACAATGACACGTGCGTGAGCAATAAATCCTCTCGTATCTCTGCGACCTCGGCGGCTAAATTGCCTTTTGCATTCTTGATCTATCTCTCATCGCGATACCTATCGACATATTATGATTCGCTCGGCTGTAACAGTTAGTTTGGTCGCTGAAGCTCGCGGTGGCCCCTTCGTTTTCTGGGACGATTTGCCCGCCGCCTGTCGCGCTGCCCAGACGTTGGGCTATGACGCGATTGAGGTTTTCCCACCCTCGCCCGACGCTCTCGATCCGGCCGAACTTCGCAAGTTGCTCCTCGATCACAATTTGAAATTGGCGGCCGTCGGGTCAGGTGCTGGCTGGGTGAAGCATCAATTGCAATTGTGTTCGCCCGACGCAGAGATTCGCCAAAAAGCCCGCGTGTACATTCGCGCGACGATTGACTTCGCGGCCGCGAATCAGGCTCCCGCGATTATTGGCTCGATGCAGGGGCGAAGTAGCGGCAGCGTCGATCATGCCACGGCGTTGGCGTATTTGTCGGAAGCACTGGAGGAATTAGGTACGCACGCCGCGTCGTTCGGTCTGCCACTGTTCTATGAGCCGCTCAATCGTTACGAAACCAACTTAGTGAACACCATTGCGGCGGGCGTCCGTTTACTCCAGCCGCTGGCCGTGAAAAATGTCAAACTGCTCGCCGACTTGTTTCATGCCAACATCGAGGAAGCCGATATTGCAAATGCGATTCGGGCTGGCAAAGGTTACATCGGCCATTTGCACTTTGTCGATTCCAATCGCCGTTCCGCCGGGAGTGGACATCTCGATTTCGGCCCCATCGTGACTGCGCTAAATGACATCGGCTACGACGGATATGCGTCGGCAGAGGCGTTACCCTTGCCCGATTCTGTTTCCGCCGCCGCACAAACGATGAAAATGTTCAAGGCTGTGTTTCGGAAGTAAGTAAGTCGTATGCTTGTACACGCGGCGTCCCGCCGCGTTAAGTATTAAAAAGCGGCGAGACGTCGCTTGTACAAGTGGACTACACCACCGTTTCCATGCGCACGCTCTCGGCCAACTTGGCAACTCTTGTCGGATCAATGCGGCCCGCCAGCATTTGCCCCACATTGTCGGCGGCCGCACCTAGCCCGTACCGAATCGCAGAAAGAATGTCGCGATCTTGAGAAATCGCAACGGCCATCCCTGCGGCAAAGCAATCTCCACTGCCAATCGGGTTCACGACTTTTTCCACCGGCGGACAACTCAACCGAAAATTGCCCTCCGGCCCGCTGACCCAAACGGGCAAAGTTCCATCAGTCACGACGACCCACTTTGCCCCCCGTTCGCGAAGTTCGTGCATCGCGTACAACAGCGACATCTCATCGGGCAAGTCGCGCTGAAGCGTCTTCGCGAGTTCTTCGCGATTCGGTTTGACGAGCAGCGGTTTCGTTTCGAGAGCGGCAAGCAACTCTGGCCCGCGAGCGTCCAGGATTGCGTGACAGGCCGTGTGAACGAGCAGGTCGCGATAGAATGTCAGCGGCGCGCCCGCCGACAGCGAACCGCTCATAACAACGACGCTGGCCTTCGCTGCATGAACGGCGTACTCATGTGCGAACTCCGCCAGTTCCGCCTCAAGCATGGGCGGCGCGTTCGCAACGAGTTCCGTCGTGACGCCCGTCCCTCGATCCAGAATGGTCGTACAGACCCGGAGCGGGGCTTTCGTTCCGATCCAGCGGGCGGAAATATCTCGTTCTTCAAATTCGTCCTCGATGCTCTCACGAGCCGGACCACCGATCGGCGAAAGAAGCCGCACTGTCACACAGTCATTTGACACCCCCCCATTGGCCACACCTAAGCTCGCCGCTGCGACCGCCACGTTGAGAGACTTGCCGGAACCGTACCAGTGCGATTCCGCCGCGCGATTGACCTCGCCAGCGGTGAAATGATCGAATACCAGTATCTGTTGCCAAGCGGGCGACAATCCAGCAGCGAGAATCACGGTGTTTTCTCCAAGGACATTCCAGTTTGAATACCGGCCATTATCGTCTCTCACTCCGCGAAAGAACATTCTCCTGAAATTCGGCCGAGAAACTTCGGGGCGGCCAGCAAATCGGCGGCTTCCGTTTCACCATTCGCCGCCACTCCGCTAAAAAAGCGTTCTTTCGCGGAGCGAAAGACGACAATCTAATGTACGTGGCGAGAGCAAATCAGGCAACGAGCGGTTGTGCGTTGCTCGCGGGAGAAATCTTCGTGGCGTTCCACAACTCGCGAATGGCCAGCGGAGCTTGGCCCGCACCGAGACAAAACAGGGGCGCGATCAGCGAACCCCAGTATTGATTGAACGGTTGGCCAATGATCGCGAACATAACGACAAATCCGGCTATCGCCAGACCGAGCGGCTCACCCGTTTTCGTCCGCCAACTGGCGAAACCGAGCAGTGACAGCGGAAAATAAATCGCCGCAACCCATTGCGGCAATAGCAATAAAAACACGTTCATTTGCACCGTCGAGATCACGAACGCCGTTCCGCCCAAGCGAAACCAACCCTCTTGATGCACAACATCCCCGGTGCGAATCCACTGCTGTACTTGCTCAATGTGCCAGGCATAAAACAGTCCAAACAGAACGATCCCAACCAGCCAGCCCGCACTCTCTCGCCACTGGCGATGGAACACCGCGTACAAAAATCCGAGAACTGTATACGGCAACGCCAGTTCGCGTATGAACGTCGCTGCAATTCCGAAAAAGATTCCCCAGGCGATATCTTTTCGCGCAAGAGCCAAGAGCGACAGGAGGATCAGTGTGCCCGCCCAAACCTCTGGCATCACGAACAACTCGCCAATGACGCAGGGCAAGAACGCACCCGCGAGCAACAACCCACCGCAACAGGCGGCCCGCATCCCCCGTTCTCGAAACAACAAGTCAAATGTCCAGATCATGGCCAATCCGGCCAGCCCGGTAATCAGCAGATGTCCCCAGATCAAATTCGGAAACGAGCCGAGCAGCCAAAACAGGACCGGTGCCCGCCAGTTGAACACGCTGCCCGTGGGATAACCGCGCGAGCGAAGCTCATGATTATTGACGAGATAATAACCGTGGTTCTCGTGAACCTGTTCGCAAACCGCCTGATAGAGTTGCACGTCGCTCGTGCCGCGCGGCGGAGCGTCGGCGAAACCACTTTTGAGCGGTGACTGTGTAACCCCAATGCAAAACGCGACCAGCACACCGGTGACGATCAAAATCAGCCGGGCGGAACGGGGCGAGCAGGCGGAAAATCCATTGCGAGCGTGAGGCATGTGCAAATATAGCATTGCCCGTCACTATATTTATGGCCATATTGTCGTCTTTCGCTCCGCGAAAGGACGCACATTCTCTGCGAAAAGACGACATCGACGACCTGTTCCGCCTGTAACGGTTATACAGCCAGTGAACGCTGCACGAGCCGGGCCAAAAGCTCCGACGCCGCACCGCTCGAAATTGCGTTCAACGCCAAGTTCATCCCATCGCCGAGTGTGTTCACCTTTCCAGCCGTCCAAATCGCGGCCGCCGCGTTGGCCGCCGTAATATCAAGTGCTGGTCCCGGTTGATTGGCTAAGACATTGCGAATGACCGCCGCACTTTCTTCCGGACCAGAGACATCAAACGCATCGCGACTTGCAAGCGGAACGCCGAAATCACTCGGCGTCCAAACGTGTTCTATGAGCATCGGAGATTGAGAATCGCCCAAAGACTTCACCTCGGTCACGAACGTTCGCCCACATGTTGTCACTTCATCAAGTCCATCTTCACCATGCACAACAATCGCCCGCTCGACGCCGAGCTTTAACAAAGCGTTCGCCAAGATCGGTCGGAATTCGGGCTTGCCCACGCCCAACAGTCGAAACGGCGCACGGGCAGGATTCGACAACGGCCCCAGTAAATTAAAAATTGTTCGCCCACCCAATTGTCGGCGGACTTCGGCAACCCGCTTCATCGTTGGATGCAGCAACGGGGCAAAGCAGAAACAGAGGCCGAGTTCTTCGAGACACGCTTCGACCGTCGCGACGTCGGCTTCGACATTCACGCCGAGCGCGGCCAACACATCGGCCGATCCGCTGCGGCTGGTCACTTTGCGATTGCCATGTTTGGCGACAGGAACGCCCGCCGCCGCCGTGACGATTGCGGCCGCCGTGCTGATGTTGAACGTGGCCGAGCCATCGCCGCCCGTTCCGCAGGTGTCAATCGCGCCGACGGTCCGATTGAGGATCGGTACCATATTCGACTGCATTGTGGCAGCCGCCCCGGCGATTTCGTCGGCCGTTTCGCCCTTGGTCCGCAACGCCATCAAGAGCAGCGCGATTTCGGCGTCGGAACACTCGCCCCGCAGCACCGCTTCAAACGCGGCGGCAGATTCCTCCTGCGACAGATTTTCACCGCCCGACAAGCGGCCCAATAATTCTCGCAACACGAACGGCTCCTGGGTGGCTATCTCGACCGACGATCTGGGGTAAAATGAGGGCCGCAAAACAAAGGTCGTGACGCCCACAATTGACCCAAAAAAGATTCGCAATTTTCGATCATTAGTCTATCAACTAGGCCGCCGTTTCGCACCCGGTTGGATGAACGCCTCGCCAATTTTTCACCCATGCTCAATACCCACGAACTTCCAATTCGCGTTCGCTATCAAGAAACCGACGGCCAAGGTCGGCTGCACCACGCGAACTATTTCACTTATTTCGAGCTAGGGCGGACCGAGATGCTGCGGGCGTCGGGCATCTCCTATCGCCAAGTCGAAGAGCAGGGGATTCTGCTCGTCGTGTCGGAAATCTCGTGCGACTATTTCCTGCCCGCCTCGTATGACGATCTTTTAACTTTGCGAACGTCGGTCGTGAGTGCGAAGGGTGCGAGAATTGAACATCAGTATGAAGTCCTGCGAGGAGCAGAACTATTGGCGAAGGGGCGGAGCATCATCGCCTGCATCGACCGCACCGGCCGCGTGAAGCGTTTGCCCGACTGGTTAAGAACGCCGGAAGCCGGACAACCTCGCGGATAGAAGTGCGTCAGTAACCACTCGGCGAGCGGGGAGCGTCTGCGAATTCTGGAGAGATGGGAGTGCTGGCGACCGGAGTTGCCCCTAAATACGCATCGGTGCAAACCCTAACTGTCTGCGAAAGCAAACCGTCATTGCATTCTCCGTGCGACGCGCGTAGGCAAGACTCTTGCCACGTGTAGGGGGACCAAGTAGAGTAGGTAGAATGCGACTCGTTTTTTCGACAATTCCAGTGATAGTGATGAGGACAGCCCTTCGACATCCATTTGGATTTCTCAGCATGAAACACGTCAACATCTTCATTTTGGCGGGTTTTCTATTGGCTGGTTGCGGTCGGAATGAAGACCAACCGCCCGAACGTCTATTGGACACAGTAGCCCCTAATACACCGATGAGAGGACTTTCGCTCGTCGAATCGCGGCGGGGATTCAAGACAAAACTCGTCAAACGCGAGTCCGAAAAGGAGCCAATTGCTGAGCCACCACCACAATTCTTTAGAACGGTCTCATACGATTCCCAACCTGGCAAATTGGCCGCGTACCTAACCCCGGACCCGAACGACGGAAAAACACATCCGGCAATCATTTGGATCACCGGAGGCGACTGCAACACGATCGGCGACGTCTGGAATGAAGCTTCTGCGTCCAACGATCAATCCGCATGCGCTTTTCGCAAGGCCGGAATTGTCATGATGTTTCCGTCGTTACGCGGTGGGAATGATAATCCAGGCGAAAAGGAGGGGTTTTTGGGAGAGGTGGATGACGTGCTGGCAGCAGCAGATTTTCTTCTCAAGCAAGAGTTTGTTGATCCAAACCGAATTTACCTTGGGGGCCATAGTTCTGGCGGTACGCTCGTCTTACTTGTAGCGGAATACTCCGACCGATTTCGCGCCGTTTTTTCCTTCGGACCAACATCAAAAGTTGTGGGGTATGATCTCAAATACCTTCCGTTTGACACATCTTCAAATCGTGAATTTGAACTGCGCGCCCCGATTCGCTGGTTGCACTTTATTAAGAGTCCAGTGTTTGTTTTCGAAGGAACGGAGGAACCGTGCAACCTCGATTCGCTCCAGGCGATGGATCGAACATCAAAGAACAGATCGGTTCATTTTTTTGCCGTGCGCGGCGTGAACCATTTCAACATTCTTGCGCCGTTGACGCAGTTCATTGCTAGCAGAGTGCTAAAGGATATCGGGCCAACAAGTAATTTAGCCTTCACAGATGAAGAACTTAAAACCACCTCGAATGGCCGATCCGAATAGCCGAAGCTACGGTTACCAAAGGTATTATTTTACGCCCCGGTGAGCATATCTCACGCGAGAATGAACTGACGTGGGTGGCATCGGTTGATTTCCAACCGATGGCGCAGTTTCGTAGGTCAGGCCTGTGGCCTGACAGCGATCCGCACCGCCTCCCAAACGACCTCAACCCGTTTCAATTCACCGCTTGACCGGAAAAGATCATTGCTCAACTCTCGTCAGGCCACAGGCCTGACCTACGTGCTGCGGCACCTCAAATGAAATCAGTTTTCCCGTGGTGCCAATTCTTCAATCCCCATTCATCGCTCATCGTTCCGCATTCATCATTTCCTTCGCGGTGGCTATATTTTACCGCGAGGGAGCAAAGATCGCGAACGCACGAGGAGGGTTTTCCAGCCGGATCGCCGCTTACTTCGCGCGCGGTTCTTTGGTTTTTTCTTCCAACTGTTTGTGGAGTTGGTCAACCTCGGCTTGCAGCGATTTGATGATCTTGTCGGTTTCTTGTTGCAATTCGCCCCGATGTTTTAACTCCGATTGCAACTTGTGAATCACCTGTTCAAAGGCCAGAAGTTGGGCCTTAAGAAGTTCGACCTCGTCGCCCGGGCTGCGACGGACGCGAGGGGGAGATTCAGTCGAGAGTTCTTGCACGCCCGTGCCGTTGCGGACTTCCACACCGCCGCCAGTTGCTTTGACGGTTAAGTGTGGACCAACGAGGACGGACGGATTTGTACTCGCTGGCGTGTTGGCCTGGACCGTCGTTCCGCCAAGGGTCAATTCAATTTCGCGACGGGTCTCTCCTTGCTGAACGACGAAGGTCATTTTGTCGCCGGGCTGTTTGCGAAGAATCAGTTCGACCGCTTGATACGCGCTGCGAATTTTTCGGCCATCGGTTTCGAGGATCGCGTCACCCGCCTTTAAGCCAGCTTTCTCTGCGGGGCCAGCCGGAACGATCCGCTCGACAACGACCGTTCCCTCTTTATCGCCGGGACCAATGGTGAGACCCGCGACGGGACGTTGCCGTTTTAGTTCGACGAGTTGATTGGCGACGAGAGCCCGCCGCATTCGCGAAATATGTTGGGCGGGCACGGCATAGGTCCAGCCCGACTTTTCGCCCGGCGCGGCCGTGGCGGCAACGATTCCGATCAATTGACCGGTGCGATCGACGAGCGGTGCGCCGCTCGATGTTTCGGTCGTGCGAACGTCGCATTGCAAGAGAGGCGGTAAGTCGGTGCCGGGCAGTGAACGATCGGTGCCGCTCAATATCCCCAATGACAAGGCTGGTTTTTCCAAACCCGCCGCAGCGGCGGTCCAGACGGAACTTCCGACGTTGGAGAGTGAATCGGCAATCGTGAGCCCCGGCAGTTTTTGCTCTTTGATTTCGAGCAGGCGCAAACCGGAGAAATGATCGACCACACGTTGCTCGGCCTCGGCTTGTTCGCCATTGCTAAGCGTAACACGAAACCGCACAATGTCGGTCTTTTGGCAAAAGGTCACGATTTGACCATCACCCAGCGAGACGCCGGAGCAAACGGCGACTTCCTTGGTTGCAGGTTCCGTGGCAGCTTTTGGGTCCACTTCGGCGGTGGCCTTTGCGCCGGGTACGGCGGTCGCCGAGAGAATGCGAATAGTGACGGTCGAGGAGAGGAGTTTATCGGCGACGACTTCGCCCAGATCGCGATCAGCGGCCAACAAGTTCGCGGAAAAAATGATTGGCGCAGCGACGGCAAAACACATGATCGCGACGGCGGATGTTCGCAGGGTGGTCATTTCAGGTGCGACGTAAGGGGGTCGGGAGTTGGTTTCGCGGTCAGGACTGTCTACTTTCAAAAGTCTTTTCATCGCGAAACCGACTCCCGACC
>JAYUFG010000350.1:0-11946 GCA_043738845.1 Planctomycetaceae bacterium | reverse complement strand
TGGTGTGCTCCTGTTCTTTGAGAAAAGAAAACTGCACCCGGAATGTAACGTCCGGGCACAGGAGCCGCCACCTTTTCAACTAAACCAGGGACATTCTCGAGACGGTTCACCCAACCCTTATTGCCCGGCAGACCGCTGTTCGTGTTTCTTCCACAGGTCGATCAGGATGAAGTCGGCCGGAAATTCTTCTCCCCGATCTGCGAGCAGCTTGCGATAGAGTTTGATGTGTTCGATTAACTCGTCACTGGGAATTGACTCTTCAAACAAGTACGGAAATTTATCGAAGACTACCCGCCACTTGGCGAACCCTTGTTCAAATCGAGCCTTGGTGCCGTCGGTCAAACTGCTCTCACGTTGCTCTTTCAGGGCTTGGTAGATGAGGCGATGGGCCTCAATCGCTTCGGCCGTCAACTCGGCGTCGCACTTCACTCGCCACCACTCATAATTGACGTGGGAGCGAAATCCGGCGACGCTTTCCGCATGTTTTTTATCAGCCTCGATTTCGCTGGCCAGTTGCCGCATGGCTTGCCGTTTTTCCGCCGGGATTTGATTCGCCAATTCGAGATTCGTGACGGCAACCCGCTCTTCGATTTGCTCGGCAATTTTGTCTTCGGATTGGTTGCGTTGATTGGAAGGGAGGTCTATGATCCGCCGTTCCTCAGCGGTCAATTTGGCTCGTTTTTCGGCCATAAGTTTTTGTTTTAAGTTGGGACCGACCAGCTCGGCGAACTTTTTGATTTTGTCGTCGACCCGTTTCTCGTAAACTTCTTGATCGCTCAATTTGAACGATCCGCCGCTGTAATTGTCGAAAACGCGATTGCCAAGCTTGGTCCAATCCGTGGCTGCCTCGTCCCACGCCCGCTTCGTCCGATCGTCGAAGATTCCATCCTCTTCGAGGTTGTCCGCGTAAGAGATTTGCTGCATGCCTGGCTTGGAATGAAAGATCACGGGGCTTTCATTCCGGACCGGCGAATTGTGCGGAGGATTCGTGGCTTCCACCGCCTTGAGGTACCATTCCTTTCCCACCAGCCAATTATCGGTGGAAATGCTTTCCTTCCCCAATTTGAAGGCAAAAAACTTGAGCCGTTCCTTATCCTTGGCAAAAGCCCGTCGATAGAGAACCTTTTCGTCGGACTTGCCGATTTTCTGCGAAGTGAACCAACCAACCTTGGCCAGCAAGAGCGAATTGAACGTGTTGTATTCGGTCCCTTGGATCAAAAAGTTCAAGCCTTTGATGACGTAATAATAGCGATCTCGCCAATCGTCGAATTCGACCGACAGGTTGTACGAAATCTCGTGCGAGAGAAAATCCCATGTCTTAATAAAGTTTGGTTGCAGTTTCGTAATTTGATTGATCGTCGCTTCCAGATTCGACCAGTCCTCGGTCTTCTTATAATAGTGCGCCTTTTCCCACAGCAACACGACCGCTACCGGTCGCAGCCCAATCGTAGCCAGCTTAAACGATTCGCTGACGGGATCGACTTCGCCCAAATTCGTTTGGTTTAAGCGATGCTCCGGGTCTTGGCGATATTCGGCCAACACACCACCGTGAAAATTGCGTTGCTCATCGAACGCGCCGGGGTGCCCCAGCCAATACAACGGATAAAATAGTGCGGCCGCGATGACCAGATACAGGATTTTGGTGAGAAATTGGGGTTGGTTGTTCATTTCGCCACCTCACGCGTTTTCAGAAACAGATAACCGGCCACAAACACGACGCCCAAATATCCCAGCGTCCTAACAAGTTGCACCGCCATCACATCGCCCGGCGTGTTGAAACCCTGGACCACATAGTCCGAGTTATCAAAGTGCGTGTAGTTGGGCATCATTTCCGCAATCGTCCGCAAGACCCACATAATCGGCTTATCAAAATCTTTGGCTAAATCGAAAGTCACCGAAGGAGGCAGTTCACTCGTGACATTATCCTGTCGCCAGATGCGAATCATCGCTTCGAGCGGTCCGCCACCATACCACTTATCTTCCCGTTTTATCATTTCCGGCGGAAGCAAGACACTGTTGGCCATATTCACCACATGATGGGCGGCAAAGCCGAGGATCATTGTCGCAATCGTCGCCAACAGGGCCACCGGTGCCGACAGGAACGTGCTAAACATCACACCAAACGCCGTGACCAAAACCATCGAGCACCAAATGCCCAGGAAACCCTTAACGAAATTCCACTCGAACGAAGCATCTTCCGCCCGAATATACAGGTCGGCTTTGGCCACGCCCAGATATTGCTGACCATCAAAACATTGGACCCAAATTTCCAAGCGGCCATCGACCACGAGATCCTTAAGAACATCGACCGACTGACCATTCTGGTCAAGCTGTTTACGCGCGATAAAGTGATGGTCGATCACGCCATCCTTAACCCGAAAGAAAATCGGCTGCGTTCCCCGCTGAGGCGGCGGATTGACTGTGTGTCCATTGGACTTTATCGGTTCTTTAACAACGATCCCGGCTCGAATTCCCTTTTCAACATCTCCTTTATGGGTACGAAAGACACGAATCGTCATCTCGAGTGGAATGCCATCGGGAAATTCCTGCTCGTCGAGGTTGGCAAACGTCCAAATTGCGGCCGCTTGCGGAACGGGCGAACCTTCGATGAAACTTTGATACGTCCACTCCTTGCCAACGGAAATGCCTCGCTGCTTATAATTCCCCTGCCCCGTTGGGTCATGGTCCAGGTCATTTCCGGTCTTATCGCGGAAGCGCAGATTGGCATACTTCGGAACCCGAGCAACAAACAATTCCTCTGGCGGCCCGACGACGTATCGGGTTTGACCGTTGATTTTTTCTGCCGTGATTTCGTGGCGATGCCCTCGATTGACGCCGGTCCAACCGTTTCCTTGCGCATCGAGCGAGACGTCGTGTTTGTGACCGAGTGATTCTTGCGTCTCGCCCGAGCGGCCCGCGATCCCCGTCTTTGCCGCCGAGGGAGAGACAGGCTTCAGATCCAATTCCGTCAATTCATGCGTATGATTGAACGCTCGAATGACGAAGATATAACTGCAAAATCCCATCGCGAGCAACAGCCCCGTCCCGACGGCAGAGAATCCGAGAATGCGGCCCAGGACGATTTCGCCCGAGTGAACCGGCTTGGTCACAACGGTATAAATCGTTTTGTCTTTGAAGTCGGTCGGCAAGCTCATCGTACTGAGAAAAATCGCCAACAATAGCACCAGATACATCGTCGATGACAGCACAAAATGAAGATACAGTTTGGCCGGTTCGGCATTGTCCTGGCCGATAAACCAACCGCCAAACAACAGCAACAGGGCAAACAGACCGAAGGCAAATAGAACACGACGGCGCAACGCTTCCTTCACCGCCAGCCTGGACAGGGCCATCACCCGGCGGGGAGAGAAACGGAAAAACTCGATCACCGCCATCTGCAATGAATCGAACACGATGCTCGCGCCGGCCACCGGTCCATAGCGAACCGCCATCACGAGATACGCGACGACGACACCGATCACAGCGAGGATCGCCCCCCTCGTCACAAAGCCGACGGAGGCCTCTCGCAGAAATTCAACAAATGGTTGTGGTTCGCTTTCGAGGACCATGCGTTTACTCGCGCTCCACGGCGCGGCGTCCAGGCCGAGCCTCACTATCGCGGACAATGCTCAAGAACAATTCTTCCAACGTGGTCGTTGGGTTCTCGATCCCCAAAACCTTGCCCTGATGTCGCTCAATCACGGCCCGGATTTCGTTTTGGGCCGCTTCGCTTAAACTTGTCGCCCGAATTTGTGTCACGTCACGAACCTTTAACAAACTATCCACACGGCCCAATTCTTTCAAATCGCCCTGATGCAAAATGGCGATCCGGTCACAAACGTCCTGCACATCGGCCAACAAGTGACTGCACATCACGACCGTTTTTCCTTCGCTCTTGAGCTTGAGAATCAGGTCTTTCATTTCCCGAGTGCCGATCGGATCTAGTCCGCTCGTCGGTTCGTCCAAGAAAATAAGTTCGGGATCATTGATCAACGCCTGTGCCAAGCCGATCCGGCGGGTCATTCCTTTGGAATACTCTTTCAACGGACGTCGCTTGGCCCATTGTAGCCCGACCATGTCGATCAATTCTTGGATGCGACGACGGCGAGTCTCGGCACTCATGTTGAACAGCTTGCCATAAAAATCGAGCGTTTCTTCTGCATTGAGAAAGCGATAGAGATACGACTCTTCGGGCAGATAGCCGATCCGCTCCTTGATCGCCACCTCGGTCGCATTCCGCCCGAAGACAAGGGCCTGTCCCGTCGTGGGGAACAGAAGTCCCAACAGAAGTTTGATTGTCGTCGTCTTGCCTGACCCGTTCGGACCCAGCAGACCGAAAATTTCACCCTTCTGAATTCGCAGGTCGAGGGCTTTTAACGCTCGCACTTTTTGCCGGCCCCAAAAATCACGATAGACTTTGGTCAAGCTGCGGGCTTCGACGATGACCTCGGCGGCAGTGGAAGGGGGTAGAGGTGTTCCACTGGGCAAACTGGTAGCAGACGCAGTCATGGACCGTTCCATCTCGGCCGGGTCAACCGTCGCCGAGAAACAAAGTGAATTGGAAGAGAAAACTTAAACCAACGGCCACGAAAGGTACTTGAAATTCCACTTGAAAAGGCAAGTCTATTACGCTCTCCGCACGTCGAATGTTCGTTTGAACGTTGGTTTTAGGTCGCGTTTCATACTCCGAAAACGAACCACCCATCGGGTGCGACCAATATAGAACGCGACCTCCCGGCAACGCAACGGGCGGGTAATCGCAATTTCACCTAGCGAACTCACGAAAAGGGGGCGGCGTTGAGCCGAAAGTACACGGTCAGTCACAATTCAATGCTCTGGCCCGTACTAGGAAGAAATTACAATCCCAAGCGTCTTTGTCCCTCTTCCCAATCTCCAAGATTTCCAATTTCATCGGCTGAAAATACTCCATAACCCCATATTCATAAAAGCCTTACGTTCTTTTTATTGGATTATCCATCCCTCGAACCAACCGCTTGGCACGCCGTCTGCATATTTGAGTTGGTGAGTGAGGACAAACCTCCCAAACCAACATCGAATATGGGGAGCCGACGATGGAACGCGAAGTGAAATTCTTGTGGATGCGGGAACTCTTGGAACACGTTGGCCAATGTTACGACCAATGGGCAATGGCCGACCAGCCCCACACCCGGCGGTTTCTCTCCGGTGCCCTAGAACGCGATCTGGCCGAATTTCGCCAACTTTGCCAAGGCGACGAACACGGCTTTGCCAGCCCCAATCGCCCCCGCTAAGGATTCGGCACGAATTAACTTCCCGGTTTGAAAACAATGAGTTAGCCTCGACGCGCAGCGTGGAACGATCACACAACAACCGATTCGAAAACAAAGTAAAATCGGTAAGTTAGTTCCGGCCAAGTCCAATTCACTCATTTGTGACGTTCCGGCCATTTGGCACAGGCCAGGATTGCCAGACCGATCAGAACGACGCCAATTACGACGATCCGTGAAAAGCCAAGCGTATCTCGATATAACCAATCCGCGATTCTAAGCTGAATCAGTTGCGCCGTATTTAGTTCAAGTTTTTGTTCTTTCCATTCCATGATCGCTCGATTGGTGAAATGAACAAACGCATAGAGTGATGTCCAAATGAGAATGGCCAGCCCAAAGGGCAAAATATATCGCATGTGTGGGAAACCTGTGAGCTAATTCTTTCGCAACTGCTTGAGGACATCTTCCATCTGCTCGTGGGCTTCGCCCGACTGATTGATGATGAGAGCCGCGCCGGGTGCCCAGTAGCGAATCGAACCCGGCCCGCCCATCACGTCCCAACTTTGCGGGGCAATGACCGCTTGGATCAGGTCCACAAGAGCCTTGCCATGATCGACCGAACCCTGGGCGTTATTGCCGCCGTTGTTCCCGCCCGCGACGCCTCTCGCGGCGGGCAACTGTTGGGCCAAGATGGTGTTTTGATCTTTGCGAATGCGGGCCAACAAGTTTTGCTTGACAGTCAGCAGCCGCCCCCGTAATTGCTCACGCAACTTCTCGCGGTCGTCTTTGGTAAGTTTCGCGTCTGCTGCCAAGTCGCGATACAGGTTCACCAGACTTTCGGTGGCCTTGTCCAACCCGTCATCCTTGGCGTCCTTGGTCGATTGCAAGGCATCGGCGACTGTCGATTTCCATTCGGCGAGCGAGCGTTCAATCGGTTTGGAGGATTCAGGACTTTTAACCGCGGCGGAGAGTGGCACTGCGGGTTTCGTGTTGGGGCTTTCGTTCACTTGCGATACGGCCAAGACTGCGACCATCCAGAAAGTTGTCATGGGACACTCGGAAAAAGGGTCGAAAGGATGCGGTACGAATCGAAGAGGCTCGGTTCGTGGACGAACCGGCTAAGCTATTGGACTGGACGCTCTCACTCTACCGAATTTCGCTGAGGGCTTCAATCTTTTTTTCCCGAATCTCGGGCAACGTCATCGCCAGTGGGCGGCGGTTTTCGATCATCGCGAAAAAGCGTTGGCACCAAGAAACTCGCAAACAGACCAAGGACACCACTCCACCCAATGCCCCGCCCCAGCAAACGTCGCTGACAAAGTGATGCGAACTGCCGACCCGTTGCGCACCCGCCAAAACGGCCAAGAGGGTGAACAGCCACCAACCGCGTGGATAAAGCCACGTCAATGCGATGGCCAAGCCAACGGCCGTGGCCATGTGTGCCGATGGGAATCCTTGGAACGCGGAATCACCGATGTTCAGACCACTCCAGCCACGAAAAGAATCCCAAATGGTCACATCGTGCATCTTCTCAAAAAAGTAGTACGGCCGAGTCCGGACAATGAACAGCTTCAGGACATTTGCGAGAATTCCTGCTCCCAGCGATGCCGCCGCGAGACGGGGAATTCGCCAGCGGTTTTTTACGTCCAGCACCCAAACCGTGAGTAGCAACACGACCACGGCGTGGCCTTCAGCAAAGGCTTCTCCCTGAGCGATAAAGCCACTCAGTAGCCGGGGGCATTTTAGATCGCGAAACCAAGCCGTCGCATAGACATCAATAAACAGGGCCAGAACCCCCGCCACGATCAAAATCGGTGACAAGAGCCACAATCGCGGACTTGGAACTCGTTCCATTGAGAATTACCGTTGTCGGGAAAAAAGTCACTTCAAAAATAACGGTGGAAGCATACCGCGCCGTTTTCGGCGGCCAAACAGCAGTTTCGCCATGAAAGACCAGATCGGCGGCGATTGCCAACAGATTTTTTCTTGCTCTTCATTGCCAGTTATGCTAGCTTCGGCAGTTGACGGGGCAATTTGGAAATCGGGGATTTGAAGTAGCACAGGTGACACAGGGCTTCTTGCCACTCAATCGTTGACGCAGGTAAATTCATGCGGAATCCAATTAAGCCACGTTTGACGTCGCGACCAGTGGGAATTTCCCGCCGTGAATTTATTCAAGCTGGCGCGTTGGGAACCGTTGGTTTTTCGAGTTTCGCCCGACTTTCTTCCGCCCATTCGTTGAACAATGGCAACGTCACCGTCGGAAGGTCGGTCATTTTGATCGTCAACGTCGGTGGGCCAAGCCAACTCGAAACCTTTGACCCCAAGCCCGACGCTCCCGCTGAAATTCGCGGGCCGTTCCGCTCGATTTCCACCAAAGTGCCGGGCGTTATGTTTTCGGAACTCCTGCCGCAACATGCCCGTATCGCCGATAAGTTCTCAATCGTCCGAAGCTGTTATCATTCTCAGCCCGCCACACATGAAGCAGGGCAGGAATTCATGCTGACGGGCGGCCCTTCGCCGTTTGGAAAAGATCGCTGCCCGACCATTGGTGAAGTCGTCAGTTCCTCTCGCGAACCCAAAAACAGTCTTCCGGTTGCGGTGACTTTGCCCGTTGCGAAGTACTTTGGTTTGGACCGGTTGGAATCGTCGCAAATGAATGAGGTCTTGGACATTCAACGAGAGCCGCTGGCTGTTCGTGAGTCGTATGGTCGCTCGCACATTGGGGAATCGTGTTTGGCCGCTCGACGCTGCGTCGAGGCGGGCGTTTCTCTGGTCACGCTCTACACGTTTTCGTCCGTGTTTCATCGGGCGACCTGGGACGTACACGGCGGCGCGCCGTACACTTCGTTTGCTCAATTGCGAAACATCGTCGCGCCGATGTACGACCAAGCCTATGTCGCGCTCGTAGAGGATCTCGAAACTCGCGGCTTGCTGGCGAACACACTCGTTTGTGGCGTCGCAGAGTTTGGCCGCACACCCCAAATCAACGCGACCGGCGGCCGCGATCATTGGACGCACTGTTTTTCAACGACGTTCGCGGGCGGCGACGTCCAGGGTGGACGAACCATCGGCACAAGCGATTCAATCGGAGCCTTCCCGACAGATCGCCCCATAACACCGCCGGAAATCGTCGCAACCATTTATCAGAGTTTAGGGATGGAACCGGTGGCCAATCCAATTCAGGAATTGTTCTAAATCGCTCCCGCTAAATCGACGATTCATTCAAAAGATGTTAGATTAAATCCCACTGGCTTGGAAAACCTGTCCTTTTTTGGGCACTGTAATGTCCACTCCCAATTCATCGCCGCAATCGTCCAAAAATCGCCAGCCCGGTTCGCTTCTGCGACGGGCCGATCAAACGGCTGTGGCGACCATCACGCTCGTCGCGATGTTCGTGTTGGGTGTGTACCAGTGGCGGCAATGGAGCGGTTTGCGGGGTGTCATCGACATTGAACACGCCTCGCCGCGCGTGGCGACGTTTCAGGTGAACGTCAACGAAGCCGAGTGGCCCGAAGTCGCGCAGATTCCCGACCTAGGCGAAACGCTCGCCCGACGTTTGGTCGAGGAACGCAAAACGCATGGGCCGTATGAGTCGCTCGCCGACTTGCGTCGTCGAGTCAAGGGAATTGGTCCAAAGACGCTCGAAAAAATCACCCCTTACTTGCAGCCGATTTCCACCGATTCTTTGGCCTCGCAGTTGCCGAAAAAAAACGTCGGCCAGTGATTTGCACCCACTGGCTTCTCGCCAAAATTATTTCATCCGCCAATTCACGAACTGCCTGAAAAGGTCTTATGACATCTGCTTCGCCGCCCAAACTGGAAGATGCCCTGGCTGAATTGGAAACGATTTTGCACGATTTGGAAGAGGGGCAAATCGGTCTGGAAGAATCGCTCGGTCGTTACGAACAAGGCGTCCGGTTGCTCAAGCAGTGTTACGGCCTGTTGGAAAAAGCCGAGCGGCGGATTGAGCTTTGCACCGGCCTCGATGAGGATGGAAATCCAGTCACGCAGCCGTTCGAAGAAGAGGCAACGACTTTGGAAGAAAAGTCACAAGCCCGCAGTCGCCGCCGTTCTAAACCAGCCAGTGCAAAACTGTCGGCACCCATTCCAGCCGCCGCTGAAAATGATTCCGACGACGATCCGTTGCAACCAGGGCTGTTTTAGAGCCTTTTCGAAAACGTCTCCCTCTCTCTTTGGGAGAGGGTTCTTGGTAAGGTACTTAGGATCGGCACATAAATAACTGTCCCAACTACTGAAAATATAGGAAACGGGTCGGACCAAATCAGCGGGTCGATCCTGCTTGAAAACCCTTCTCCTTCCTTCGCGCACCTTGTTTCTTCGCGGTAAAACATAGCCTCCGCGAAGGAACAAAGAGCGCGAAGGGTCAATAATTACAAGTTGTCCAGGTGAAGGTTCGGAAGACCATTCCGATTCTCTTACCCGTCACTGCGACAGTTATTTGTGATTCAGTACTTAGGCCGCAATCCACGCAATAACTCCGGAGTCTCGCATCATGCGTCTGTTTTTTCATTCCGAATCGATTTCGATGAAAGGCCGATTTTGCATCGTCAGTGCCTTGACTCTCCTGCTCACGGGAATCGCCGCAACCGCTGCTCAAGCGGAAGACCGCGTGATTCGAATCGGCATCATCGGCCTGGACACGTCTCACGTCACGGCCTTCACGGCGACGTTTCAAAAAGCGAAGCCGGGCAGCGATCTGGCTGGCTTTAAGGTCGTTGCCGCCTTTCCCGGCGGAAGTCCCGACATCGAATCAAGTCGAATTCGGGTCGAGGGCTTCACAAACAAACTGAAAGAGTCGGGCGTCGAGATTGTCGCCTCGATCGAAGAACTGCTCCCCAAAGTGGACGCCCTGCTGTTGGAAAGTGTCGATGGCCGCCCGCATTTGAAGCAGGCAAAAGTCGTTTTCGACGCCAACGAAAAGGCCGCGACGAAAAAGCCATTGTTCATCGACAAACCGCTCGCTGGCTCGTTGGCCGATGCGGTGGAGGTTTTTCGATTGGCCGAAAAAAGCGGGACGCCCTGCTTTAGTAGCTCCTCGCTCCGTTATGATCCGGCGATTGTCGCCGTCCATGACGGAAAATTCGGCAACATCCTGGGATGTGTGGCCCATAGTCCTTGCACGCTCGAAGAACATCATCCCGATTTGTTTTGGTATGGAATCCACGGCGTCGAGATTCTGTACACTACGATGGGGCCGGGCTGCGTGTCGGTCTCTTGCATCGCCACGAAAGAGACGCACGTCGTGACGGGCGTGTGGAGCGATGGTCGAGTTGGGACGTTTCGCGGTTTACGAAATGGCAAACAAGATTATGGTGTGCAAGTTTATGGCACGAAGGCCAACGGCTCGTGTGAGCCCGTCAAGGTGAGCTACGAACCGCTGCTGGTCGAGATCGCGAAGTTTTTTCGCACCGGAAAATCGCCAGTAATTGCCTCGGAGACGCTCGAGCTTTTTGCCTTCATGCAGGCCGCCGACGTCAGCCAACAACTCGGTGGAAAAAGTGTTTCCGTAACAGACCTCTTGCAGAAGGCCCTCATGGAAAAGTCGAAGAGCGAGAAATAGGACGGCAGCGGGTGTGCCCTAAAACCATCGGCTCGAAGGCCGAGTCCTGGACATCGCCATTTCTCGCGGCCGCATTAGGATCAGCGCATTTAATAGTGTCGTCTTGCGCCCCCCAGGCTGTGAATTTATTGGAAGGTTCATCATTCGTACTACTACAACGCTAGTTGATATTATTGAATTTGGGTGAAGGGGGGCATAATGTGGCGTCTTTTCACCTGGAGGAACATGGCATGAACGCCGCCAGGATTCAGTCTTTGAAACCGCTGTTGGCAAGTTTTCTGAAACGCTTTGACGGGTGCTTTGTGAGTGCTGGCACACGCGGCCACTTGTCCAGCTACGTACAGGGACAATTGTCGGACTTGCCGCGCAAGAACAGTGAGCCGATCGCCGACGCCCGCGACTTGCCGCCGCGAACATTGCAAGAATTCTTGAGTTTGCTGAAATGGGATCATGCGTTGCTGAAGACGAGGTTGCAACAATTGGTGGCGACCGAACATGCCGATCCGCAGCGTTGTAGTAGTAGGATTCACTGTTCCAACGGGGGTTCGCCCATCATTTTTCTACGTCACCAAATCCCAGGTGTCGCAAACCTTTGGTCCGCACAGCGGACCCTACGGATTGGTTGCAATTTGGTCCGCTCCAGGGTATTAGGGAATGCCGTGACCTTGCGCCGCTGTCCATAGGGCGTACCAATCTTGTCGTTCCAATTGGATGCTGGCCCCTTGCGCCGCACTTTCGATCCGTGCGATTTTGTTCGTCCCAATAATTGGCAACGGCGAACTGGGATGGGCCATGATCCAGGCATACGCCAATTGCTCCAAGGTTGCCCCGTTATATTTTTCCGACAACTGGCCCGCCGCTTGGGCCAGTCGTATCGCAGCTTCTTTCGTCTTGTCGAACAAACGACCGCCAGCCAATGGGCTCCACGCCATCGGATGAATTCGCTGCTGCTGGCATTGGTCCAACGTCCCGTCATAAATCGCGTTCATATTCAGCAAGTGAAACTCGATTTGGTTCGTCACCAGCGGCTGCTCCATTCGACTGTTGAGCAACTCGATCTGCTGAACATTGTAGTTCGACACGCCCGCACTCCGAATTTTTCCATCACGCAAAAGT
>JAYUFG010000349.1:0-4515 GCA_043738845.1 Planctomycetaceae bacterium | reverse complement strand
GCGGCGGGGTGGGGGAGTATTGTGGTGGGTCGCGTAGAATTAACCCATGCTAAAGCATGGGTCTAATACCCGCTTCGCGGCAAAGGCCGCTGGAAGCGGCCTCAAAAAATCGCACGTCAATACTTCGTGGAATTTCCCGATGGTTCAACGAACATTTCCCCCTGTGGAAGGTGATTGCGATACGAATTGTTGTGCCCTTCCATAGCCGTGCCAGCGAATCGCGAGTTCCTACTTACCGAACTCCATCGCAAAACGATAATAGATTTCGCTCGCCAAATGAAGTTGCTCCAGCAAAAGCCACTCGTCCGCAGTGTGAGCTTGATCAATCGAGCCGGGGCCGAAGACGACTGTCGGTACACCAGCAGCGGAAAAAATGGTCGCGTCCGTTCCGTAGGGAACGCCGATGGGACGACTCGCGCCCGCGACGCTGGCGGAAGTCTGACACAGCCGTGCGGCAAGGGCCTCATTGTTGTGATCGCTGAGGCCGCTACTGCTGAACGTCGAGCCTTCGGACGTAAACGGAAAATCGTGCGGCAAGTGGGCTCTCAGATATTCCAACACATGTTGATACGCTACGTCAGGACTCTCGCCGGGGAGCGTGCGGCGGTCGATTTCGATTGTGCAGCGGTCGGGAACCGTGTTCGCACTTAGCCCACCCCGAATCGTGCCGACGCTCAACGTCGGACGGCCGCACAAAGGATGTTCGCCGAGCGTGCCCACCACTTCGCGTTGATAGTTTTCTAACAATTCCAAAATCGAACGCATCCGAAAAACGGCGTTCTCGCCTTGCTGCGGTTGCGAACTATGTGCCGCCCGACCGTGCGTGTGTAATTTCCACCGCACCGTTCCTTTGTGGGCGACAACCACATCGAGCAAGGTCGGCTCGGCAACGATGGCGGCGTCCGGCGGTCGCGGCAAGAGCGTTGAACGCCGGACTCTCGACGAATTGTCGCTCCAGGAGTCGGCGATCCCTTTCGCGCCCGAGTGGCCAAACTCTTCATTGACCGCGCAGGCCAACACAACCGTCGGACGATTGCTCACTGGTTCCGTGGCGAGTCGGCTGAAGGCGGAGAGCATTGCCGCCATGCCCCCTTTGATGTCACAAGAGCCGCGACCATAAATCCGGCCGTCGCGAATTTCGGGCGTCCAGGGAGCGATGGTCATCCCATCGACGGGCACGGTGTCTTGATGGACCTCGAAGAGGAGCAGTGGGCCACCTTGCTCCGGCGGAATCGCGCCGTCGATTCGGGCGACAATGTTGTCGCGCTGTGGCTCGATGATCGTTCGCTCCCACCGCCAGCCAAGCCGTGTAAAAAGTGCTTGTAAGTAATCCGTAACCTGACACTCGAAGAACTCGGGCCCACTGACATCGCGGCCCATCGGGTTCACGCTGGGGAGGGCGATCAGATCGGCAAGCAGGGCAATGGGGTCGAGCTTCATCCTCATATAATAGGGAATAACACAAGCCGGTGACAAGCGAAGCGAAATAATGTCGGCCTCGCCCATTCGTCTTACAGGCTATACGGTAAGTTTCATCGGGAAATCAAGGATTTTCGACGGCGGCCTGGTAGTGAAACGCGAGTCGCGATGCGGGCGGTGATATCCGTCGTCGGTCGCAGCGTCGATGTCATCGTTCGAGTTGTCCCATGATTTTCTCCGCCCACAGTTGGCCATGCGCTTGCAGTCCTTTGGTGTTGAAATGAACGCCCGAGCGATAGTCTTGCTTCAGCCCGTCGGTGTCTGGTCCTTCGTGCGCGAGTCCGTCTTTCCACAATGATTGTTGCGCAGCTCGAATCCCGTCGTAGAGCGGCGTCTTACCGCCGTGATAGCTGACCTGGGCGACCAACCAGGGGATGTCCCAGCCCGCTTGCTTGCGCGACTCGCGGATCATGACTTCAGCGAATTGGCGATATTGCTCGCCAGTGATTTCGTGTTCGGTCGCTTGACCACAGTCCGACTCGCCCTGATGCCACAAAATCGCTCGCACTCCATGGGGGCCAAAGTGGTTGACGCGATTTAGCAAGGTGTCGAACGGTTGGCCATTGCATTCCCAAACGCCTCGCTCGACTTGTTTGACGAACGCACCGGTGGTGGGCGAAATGGTCATACGCTCCCCCTTGGGCAGCCACTGTCGCACGCTCGTCGCACCGATTCCGCAGGGGACGACCGCGACCGGGACATGAATTTTTTCGACGAGTGCATCGCCGAACGCGGGCAGAAAACTTCCGCCGTTGCCGGTCGCACCCGGTTGCGGATCGTTGGCGATTGACCAGCGTGTTCCGTCGAAGTTGACGACCTTCCCACTTGCTGGTTTTTGTTTTTCCGAGCCATAGTTGGCGGAATTGGACTGACCGGCGACGATGAAAATCTCTCCGACACCGACGTGCTCGATCTTTTTCTCGGCGACCGTTTTTTCTCCCTTGCAAAGGCGGATTTCGACCACATACCACCCACCCACCGGTGCCAGCAAATCGACGGCGAAGGTCTGGCCATCGTCCTGGATGGTCAACGGTTGCCATTCGCCCTGGTCGAGCCGAGCAGTAACCGTCTTGGCCTGCGTGGTTTTTCCCTCGATTCGAATTTTCCCTTGGTCGGCTTTCTCGCGTTGAAAGACTTGATACTCTTGCGGCAGGGTGATGGTCAAAGGTTCAACGGTCGGCGGTTCCACAGCCTGAACGACGTTAAACGTGGACCAAACGAGACCACACACGGCAAGCAATTTTAACATGGTGCTTGTTTCCTGAAAGTCAGTTCCCCGGTACCTGTTGTACGAGACGGACCACCATGAGCAATCCGGAAATTACCGAATGCCGGAAGATATTCCGTACCCCAATTCCGCTTTACTTTGCCACAACCTTGACCTTTTCATAAATGCGTCCCGTGCCCGGCGTGCCGTTGTTGGCTAAGGCAAGTTGATACAGATTCTTGCCTGCGGGCGTGGGGTATTCGCCGGTAATGCAAGCCTGACAAAGTTGTTCGCGATCAAAGCCGACCGCCCTAGCAATGGCCTCGACCGACAGATAGCGGAGCGAATCAGCCCCGAGTTCGTCCGCCATTTCTTTTTGAATCTCTTCGGTCAGGTCGGCCCCTTTGAGAAACTTCGGCGCGAACAATTCCTTAATCGTGGACATGTCGATCCCGTAAAAACAAGGAGCGACAATCGGCGGACAGGCCACCCGCACGTGAATCTCTCGAGCGCGGCCCAGATCGCGAATGCGATTGATGAGAACCCGCATCGTCGTCGAACGAACGATGGAGTCCTCGACGAGAAAGACCCGCTTGCCTTCGAGAACTTCCCGCAGCGGAGTGTATTTCGTTTCCGCCTTTTTTAGTCGTCCGTGGGTTCCTTCGATAAAGGTCCGCCCGCTGTAGCGATTACGAATAAGTCCCTCGACGCTGGGGATTCGCAACTTATATGCCATCGAGTCGGCGGCCGCCTTGCTCGTGTCGGGAACGGGAACGACGACGGTGTCTTCATCAATGGGGACCGTTTCCAGTCGGGCCAACTCCTCGCCGAGTCGCTTACGCGTTAAGTAGACGCTGCGACCATCCATCGTGCTGGCCACGTTCGCAAAATAAATCCACTCGAAAAAGCAATGGGCCTTACGCGGCCGTCGAGCAAAAGTTTCGATCTCGAACCGACCATCGACAATCGTGATCGCCTGACCGGGCATGAGTGACTTAATGCTTTCGGGCTTGAAGCCCAGATTCAGCAGGGCGACACTCTCGCTCGCGGCGGCGAACAGATTGTCCTCTTTCGCATAGCACAGGGGACGAATTCCCAGCGGGTCGCGAGCGACCAACATTTCACCCAGGGCGTTCAAAAAGACAATGTTGTACGCCCCGTCAAAGCGTTCCGCAACGGAACGCATGACCTCAATCAAGGTTGGTCGGTTTTCGCGGGACAACTCGCGACCGATCTCGTGCATGATAATCTCCGTATCATTTTCGCGAGCGAGGTGATTATTGTTATCGGCCAAAAGGGCTTCGCGGAGTTCGACGTAGTTGGCCAACTGACCATTAAAACCAAAGCTGAACCATTTGTCCTTTTGCAAATGGTGCCGCTCGAACGGCTGGGCGTAACTGCGGTCGTTCGCGCCGCAGGTGGCGTAACGGACGTGGCCGATCGCCGCCCGACCGGCGTACTCTTTCATGATGCTGTCGTACTTGGCCTGATGATTGAGCCGAAACGCCTCGATCACGGTGCCGATCTGCTTGTAAGTGTCGAGGACTTGTTCGCGATGGGGATTGTAAGTCGTAAAGCCCGCGGCGAGTTGCCCGCGATTCTGCAAATCGACCAAAATGCGCGGCATCAAGCGGCTGATGTTGTCCGCACCGCCGGCAGGGGCCAGCGGCGACGGCGTGGGGCTGTCGAGGTGATAGATCGCTGCGATGCCACACTCGTGGTGCAATTCCGCCATGCCAAGAGCCCCCGCTGGACGATGCGAAGCCGATCCGTCTTCCCGTGTATTATAGAGGCTGCACGAACCCTTACAATCAACGGTAGAATCGGCG
>JAYUFG010000348.1:0-4520 GCA_043738845.1 Planctomycetaceae bacterium | reverse complement strand
CGTCTTTAAGATTGACGCAGCATCCGGCAAGTTGACTGCCGCCGGGCATCAAAACAGCGAGATCAAAACGCCCCGCAATTTCGCCATCGACCCGACCGGCAAGTTTGCCCTCGTCGCCAGTCAGGACGCCGACAACGTGCAAGTCTTTGCGATTGACCAAGAGTCAGGAATGCTCAACCCGACCGGTGTAAAAGTCGCCGTCGGCCACAAGCCGGTGTGCGTCAAGTTTGTGAATTTGGGGCTGTAATTACGACAATGGTTGCCGAACGTGCATTTTCCCTCAGCGTTTCCTGCCTATGCTTTCCGCCGTCATTCCTGTTTTCAACGAAGCTGAAAGCCTCAACGCGCTTCATGCCGAACTGGCTGAGGTCGCGGCGGCGAATCGGCTCGACCTCGAAATCGTCTTCATCGACGACGGCTCGACCGATGGCTCGTGGGAAAAAATTCGCCAGTTGGCCGAACAAGACAATCGGGTGAAGGGGATTCGCTTCCGCCGTAACTTTGGCAAGGCGGCCGCACTGTCGGCCGGTTTTCAGGCGATCAACGGCGACGTGATCATGACGCTCGACGCCGATCTACAAGACGATCCGCACGAGATTCCCCGCTTTCTTGAACAGTTGAATCAAAACCTCGACGTCGTGAGCGGTTGGAAAAAAGTGCGGCATGATCCTTGGCACAAAGTTTTTCCTTCCCGTGTTTTCAACTGGATGGTCAGCAGTCTGACCGGCGTGCGACTGCACGATCACAACTGCGGAATGAAGTGTTATCGTCGCGACGTCGTCCGCGAAGTTCGCCTGTACGGAGAGTTACATCGCTTTGTCCCAGTGCTGGCCGACGCGCGCGGATTCAAGGTCGGAGAAATCGTCATTGCCCATCGGGCAAGGAAGTTCGGCCACTCGAAATACGGCTTCAAACGCTTCTTCAAGGGCTTTCTCGATCTGCTCACGGTGAAGTTTTTGACCGGGTTTGGTCATCGTCCATCGCACGTGTTGGGAACGGTTGGGCTGTTGTCGTTTGGCACCGGCTTGTTGGGTCTGTTGTATTTGGCGATGTATTGGCTCTTGCTAACAATGCAAGGAAGTGATCCCGGAGTACACAATCGACCATTGCTGATGTATTCGCTCGGTGCCTTGCTCCTCGGTGGCCAATTGCTGTCGATTGGCTTTTTGGCCGAAATGATTACCGCCTATTCCGGTCGCGACGCCGACACCTATTCGATTGCCGAACAAACGACGAGTACTTCGAATAACAATGCGACAAAATAGGCGGCGCGGTCGAACATTAAATGCACGTTCGGTTCGCGATAGTCGGTTAGCAGTGACGCGCAGCGGAGCAGGGCGGAACCGAGTTAGCCGTGGGACGCCATAGAGGTCAATTCGGAAACTGATTTTGGGACTATTCCCAATTTCAAAAACGTCTCATTGCCAAAGTTATTCCCAGAAAATACGGCGCACATCACTTACGTTGGTCCTGCTCGATTTGAACGGATACGCACAATGTCACTCCTCCATATCGAAAAAGTCACGCTCCGTTTCGGCGGCTTAACGGCCGTCAATAAGGTTGACGTTCACGTCGAGCCGGGAAAGATTTTTTCCATCATCGGTCCCAACGGGGCAGGCAAGACGACCGTCTTCAACGCGGTCACCGGAATTTACGAGCCGACCGAAGGCCGCGTGCTGTTTCAAAATCGCGATCTGGCCCGGCCGTTTCACTGGCGGGTGGTGGTCGGCTGCGGACTCATCGGGATGGTCACGGCCATTGCGGCGATGCTGTTGGCATCGAATGTGGACCAACTTTGGAAAGCGACGATCAAACGCAACTTTGACGCCAACAATCCCGACGCCAAGTTTGCTTGGTCCAATGCGTGGCGAGATTTTTGGGCCTATCATCGGGGCGAGTTAGTCGTCGAGAAGAACACGGGTTTTGCGGCCCGCATCACTCCCTGGGAAATCTCGTCCGCCGACGGTCAATTCTCCTTAACCGACATCCTCGGCAAACGTCCCCACGATTTAACCGTGTCCAAAGACCCAGCCGCCAAAGAAGCAGCCGCCCGACAGTACAAGCTCGACATCGAAGAAATTCTCCGACTCTCGCCGGAACAGCGAAAACCGCAAGAACAAGAAGTCGAAGGACAATGGCTCGTGCGTTCGAAAGAAGCGGATCGCGTTCTCGCAGCCTATCCTGCGGAGGAAGATGCCGAACGTAACTTAGCGACCATCGCCGATGTCGCCAGTTCCGTCACACGCGGACGGATTCTCCTCGCGCTATCGCTTGTGCTGGGTTTGGTGCTTGGCTCGTCTGGTGCGTATGTCGTGTGGCAACGTGCCCGCCGCACGCCCGACGTGATCGCTGCGCAGGGAATTGCTCGGACTTTTCAAAACATCCGCCTGTTTCAGAACATGTCGGTTCTCGACAACGTCTTGTTGGGCATGAATCGCACGTTCCACTGTGGCTGGTTGCGGACCACGTTTCGCACGCCCGCCTGGCGAACGGAAGAAGCCACCGCGCGACGCAACGCTATGGAGCTTTTGCAATTCATAGGGCTTCAAGAGCAATATCCGCACTTGGCGAAAAATCTTCCCTACGGCGATCAACGCCGTTTGGAAATTGCCCGCGCCCTCGCCACCGAGCCAAAATTGCTGCTACTCGACGAACCGGCCGCTGGCATGAACCCGACCGAATCGGTCGAGCTGACCAAATTGATTCGTAAAATTCGCGACCGGGGCGTGACCGTACTCCTGATCGAGCATCACATGAAAGTCGTGATGCCGATCTCCGACCGGATCGCCGTGTTGGACTATGGTTGCAAAATCGCCGAAGGAACGCCCGCCGAAATTCGCGCCAACCCCCGCGTCATCGAAGCCTATCTCGGCAAGGAGGAAGTGACCTGATGGGCGTCCTGCTACAAGTCACCGATCTGCACGCAGGCTACGGACCGATGGAAGTCCTCAAAGGAATTTCGTTTGAGGTCCAGGCGGGAGAAATCGTCACCCTCATCGGTGCCAACGGAGCGGGCAAGACCTCGACCTTGATGTGCCTGTCGGGCTGCGTGCGAGCGAGAAAAGGAACAATCACACTCGACGGAAAGCCAATCCACGACACGCCCCCCCATCAAATCGTGCGACAGGGAATGAGCCAATCGCCGGAAGGTCGCAAAATTTTTCCCCGTATGTCAGTGCTGGAAAATCTCCGCCTCGGCGGATTCACGCGACCCGACAAGAACGAAGTCAACCCAGGGATCGAGCGGGCATATCACCTCTTTCCGATCCTGAAAGAACGTCAATCACAGTTGGGCGGAACCCTCTCCGGCGGAGAGCAACAAATGCTCGCGGTCGCTCGGGCCTTGATGAGTCGGCCGAAATTGTTGTTGCTCGACGAGCCGTCGCTCGGTCTCGCTCCGCTGATCGTGTTGAAAATCTTTGACGCCATTCGGGAACTCAATCAGGAAGGGATGGCCATTTTACTGGTCGAACAAAACGCCCGACTCGCCTTGCAACTGGCCCAACGGGCTTACGTCTTAGAAACCGGCTCGATCACGCGCTCGGACAAAGCATCGGTCCTCTTGCACGACCCGAAGATCAAAGATGCGTATTTGGGAGAGTAGTGGGTAGTGTAAGCATTCCAGCGTACCGGGAACGACGGTGACACGGCTTTATGACGGATGATCGCCTGTGTGCTGAATTCTGGCTTGCGGCGGCTGGCGGCACAAAAACTTGACAACAAGCTGGTAAACCAGGAAAATGGTGAAATGAAGACGACCTTCGATCTGCCTGATGCACTGGTTAAACAGGTGAAAATCCGCGCCGGGCGAAAGCTTAAGGACGAAGTTGCGGAACTGTTGCGTAAGGGACTGGCCGTTCCCGCAGACGCGTTGCCCGACGCAATGCGTACCGCCATCGTAAGGGACAAAAAGACCGGTTTGCCACGGATCGAATGCAAACACGCCGCTCGACCAGGAGAGGAACTGACTCCCGAGCGCGTTGCCGATATTCTTCTAGCTCAGGACATAGAAGGACATCATGCTGCTGGCGGATAGCAACATCTGGCTGGCATTGGCCCTTTCGAAGCACGAGTTTCACTCGGCTGCGCAGGGTTGGTTGTTGAAGCTACGCCCTCGATAGGCTCTTTTTTGCCGCTCCACCCAGCAGACTTTTTGCGACTCTTAACGACCCAAGCCGTGTTTTCGCCCTACGGCATTCCGCCTCTCAGTTCTTGAAAGAAAACCAACCGATGAATGGCGATCCCAGCGAAGAAAATCCGATTGTTGTGCAAATGCCACCCGCAGTATGGTTCGTCCTGTTTGCAATTCTCTTTTTTGGAGCCATTGCTTGGTTTAAGGGGGTGCAAGTCAATTGGGAGAACCCGACAGTGTGGATTATTGGCACGGACGTAACCGTTCACCGTTTTTGAACTGATCTTGGCGTAAACGGGGGAAGGGGTTAGTTTATCGCGGCCATGAGCGAATCCGCAACCACTGCGGACAGTCCCGCCTGCCCGAACTGTGCCGCGCTGCAACAGCG
>JAYUFG010000347.1:0-4537 GCA_043738845.1 Planctomycetaceae bacterium | reverse complement strand
CTTCGACGACGGTTTCCGGTGCGCTCGCTCCAGCCGTGACCACAACCGTTTCATTCCCGCGAAACCAGCGTTTTTCGATATCCGCCGCCCCGTCGACCAAAAAGGCATGAACGCCATTTTCTCGAGCCAATTCGGCCAATCGCTGGCTATTACTGCTGTTCTGGCTCCCCAGGACCAGAACTAAATCGGCCCCTTCAGAGAGAATCCGGACCGCTTCCTGACGGTTTTGCGTCGCGTAACAAATGTCTTCCTTCGGCGGTCCAACGATCATTGGAAAACGCTCTTTCAAGCGGTTAATGATCCGGTTTGCATCGTCAACCGACAGGGTTGTTTGCGTGAGATAGGCAAGTTTTATTTCAGGCGACACTTCCATTCGATCCACATCGTCGGTCGATTCGACCAGGACAAACACATCCGGTGCCTCCCCCATCGTCCCGATGACCTCGTCGTGTCCCTCATGGCCGATCAGGACGATTTTATAACCCTGCTTGGCGAAACGAATGGCCTCTAAATGGACTTTTGTTACCAAGGGACAGGTGGCGTCGATTGTGCGCAACTTTCGCTCGTGGGCTTGATTACGAATTTCCGGCGAGACACCGTGGGCCGAGTACAGCAGCCAAGAACCATTCGGGACTTCGCTAATATCATCGACAAAAACGGCTCCCAAATCGCGAAATCGCTCGACGACGTACTTGTTATGCACGATCTCGTGATAGACATAGACGGGCGAACCGACCAACTGAATCGCTTGGTCCAAAGTGTCAATCGCCATATTCACACCAGCACAAAACCCGCGTGGGCTGGCCAAAATAATTCTCATGTAGAGTTCCTTGCAAACCAGCTTGGCTTTCGTAATTGCCTCAGGTGCATCATAATGAACCGGTTCCTGTTTTGGTAGGCGATCCCCGAAGCGTCTTTTTGTGATAGTTATTATACCGTATGACTGTGGCTACCTTCACTGCCGATCTCGCTCGCTTTGGGCCACAGGAAACGGCTGCTTCGCGCGGGATGTCCCTGGCCGAAGCTAAGGCGTACTGTCGCAATCTGGCCCGGACCCACTACGAAAACTTTTCCGTTACCAGTATTCTGCTGCCCCGGGAGTTGCGCGAACATTTTTATCCGATTTATGCCTATTGCCGCTGGGCCGATGACTTGGCTGATGAGGTCGCGGACTCTGCCCGTAGTGAAACGCTCCTCAACTGGTGGGAGGAACAGCTTGATGCGTGTTACGCGGGTGAATCGCGGCATCCGGTCTTTGTCGCCTTGGGGGAAGCGATTCGCCAATTTTCGATTCCACGTGATCCGTTTGCTAACTTGCTGGTCGCCTTTCATCAGGACCAGATACAAACACGGTATACAACGCCCGCCGAATTAATCGGCTATTGTGTCAACTCGGCGAACCCGGTCGGGCGGCTCGTGCTGCATCTCGGTCGTTGTCATACGCCGGAAAGAGTCGCACTGTCGGATTCGATCTGCACCGGTTTGCAGTTGGCAAATTTCTGTCAAGATGTGGCGAGAGATTTTGAGCGGGGGAGAATCTATCTGCCACAGGAATCTTGGCAAGTGGCGGGCTGCAACGAGACAACATTTGAAAATCGGGCGGCCAGCGATTCCTTTCGCAAGTTATTGAAGATCGAAGTTGATCGCGCGGAGGCATTTCTGCGGGCGGGAGCAGAACTTCCCTCGCTTATGCCGCGTGACCTGCAACTGCAGATCGCCCTATTTATTGAGGGCGGATTGGCCACCGTGCAAAAAATTCGCGATCTTGACTACAACGTTTGGTCGCAGCGGCCGAGAGTGACCAAGTGGGACAAATTGCGGATCGTGTGGAATTGTTGGCGGCGCACGCGACACATGGCGAACGGAGAATCACCATGAGCGACGTTGTTTCTGCCAGTTACGCCCATTGCCAGCAAATCGCGCGTCAATCTGGCTCGAGTTTCTTTCTGTCGTTTTTTTTGTTGCCCGCAGAAAAACGCCGCGCGATGACGGCCCTGTACGCTTTTCTCCGCACGGCCGACGACCTGGGCGACAATTTGCGACCGGTCGCCGAGCGACAACAGGAACTAGACGATTTCCGGAAAACGCTCACCGTAACACTATCGGGAAATCCCAGTGGCCTGATCTTTCCTGCCTTGCTCGATACCGTTCAAAAGTACGAGATTCCGCACGAATATCTCTTTTCCGCCCTCGATGGTGTGGAAATGGACCTGGGCAAAAATCGGTACGAGACATTTGCGGAACTGTCTGAATACTGTTACCGAGTGGCGTCGGTGGTCGGATTGTCGTGTGTCCGGATTTGGGGCATCTCGAACGAGGCGGCGTTGCAACCAGCGACGAAATGCGGACTGTCGTTTCAACTCGTCAATATCCTGCGCGACCTGTCCGAAGATGCCGCACTGGATCGGTGTTATCTTCCGCAACAGGAACTTCGCGAATTTGGCTATTCATTCGAGCAACTTCGGGCAGGCACCGTAAATTCAGCTTGGGATTCGCTGATGCGATTTCAAACCGACCGCGCCGAACGGCTATTTCAAGAGGCACGAGAGTTGGAATCTTTTCTTACTCGCGACGGTCGGCGCGTGTTCGGAGCAATGTTTGAAACGTATCACGCGCTTCTGAAGGAAATCGCTCGACGTCCGGCGGGTGTTTTATCTCAACGCATTCGCGTACCACGCTGGAAAAAATGGGGCTTGGCGGCAAAATGGCTTGCATTGCGACCGCGATTGATCGAAGCGAATCGCATTTTACTATCGCCCAAAGGATCGAAAACGACGGAGTCGGCGACGTGAGCGGACTCGCAAATTCGGCAAATGCTCCGCGCGTGGCGATCATTGGTGGCGGACTGGCGGGAATGTCAGCGGCCGTTGCACTCGTCGCCAACGGAGTAACCGTTGAACTGTTCGAAGCCCGACGGTATCTCGGCGGCCGGACCGGATCGTTTTTTGACGCCGAGTCGGGCGAGTGGATCGACCATTGCCAACATGTCGCCTTGGGCTGTTGCACCAACTTTTTCGATTTCTGTCATCGAACGGAAATCGCCACTCTTCTAAAACGCGACTCAACGCTCTACTTTTTCGGTCGCGATGGCCGCCGTCATGTAATGTGCGGCTCGAATTGGCTTCCCGCCCCGCTCCATTTGTTGCCCGCTTTGTTGCGACTTCGTTTTTTGTCGCTCGGTCAACAGTTGCGAATCATTCGGACGATGTTGCGGTTGACCAAGACGTCGCCTATCGATTCGGCGAGTAGCCCGACCGTCGGCGAGTGGCTGCGACAACAAGGTGAATCAGCGCGATCGGTCGAGGACTTTTGGGCCGTAATTTTGGTGAGTGCGCTCGGCGAGTCGGTCGAAAAGGCGTCCTTGCCCTCCGCTCGAAAGGTATTCGTCGATGGCTTCATGGCTGCGAACTCGGCGTATGAAATGCACGTTCCGACGGTATCGTTGCGGGAGTTGTATCACGAGCGGGTCGGCAATTGGTTGCGGGAACGGGGCGTGATATTCCACTTAGAGACACCGATTGCATCACTGAGGCATGAAGCATCCAATATTTTTCTGAAGTCCAAGCAAGAAACGGAACGCGAATTCTCTGCCGTTGTCATGGCTGTGCCCTGGCGACAAATTGGCGAGTTGTGTTCACCCGAATTGCTCGCGGAAGCTCCGCAACTTGCAGCCGCCGCGCAAATTCAATCGTCGCCCATCTCCGGGGTTCATCTGTGGTTCGACCGACCGATCATGGATGTTCCACATGCGGTTCTTATTGGCCGTTTGAGCCAATGGGTTTTCGCCAAGACGGGCCGCAACGTCGCGAACCCTTCGGACGCAGGCTGTTACTATCAGGTCGTCATCAGCGCGTCGAGCGATTTGGCAGGCCGCGATCGTGACGACATTATTCGCGAAGTCTGTGACGACTTGACGGCCGTATTTCCAACCGTGAAGAAAGCCAAACTCGTACGGGCGAGAACTGTTTCCGACCCACACGCCGTTTTCTCGGTTCGTCCCGGCCTAGATGAAATTCGGCCGCTTCAATCGACAACGGTGCCCGGTTTGTTCCTGGCCGGTGATTGGACGCGGACGGGTTGGCCCGCCACAATGGAAGGTGCCGTGCGGAGTGGATATCTGGCGGCAGAGGGCGTACTGAAATCTCTCGGCACTCCACAGACGATTATCATACCTGATTTGAAAAAAGGTCGGCTCGCGAGAATGGTGTGCGGTGCCTAAAGTGCCCATAGTAAAAATGACATCAGGATGCTTGCCATGCACAACAGATTGCGGCGTGTACAGACGATTGTGGTCTTGGGCATGACTGATCCATACGACGTTTCGGCGGTGCTGTCGCCGCATTTACGGCTGTTGGGTCGTCGTAAACCACGAGAAATTTGAGTAATGCCCACGTCGGTGAAACTTCGCCAGACTCGAAATAACGGTGGCGTAACACCCTATTGATCCTCGCCTTGTCAGGCGAACGGGACATGTATACTATTGTACATGCACAACCCATTTAGTCCAGTCGCCCGGGAAGTACGGCGGAAAATCGCA
>JAYUFG010000346.1:0-12035 GCA_043738845.1 Planctomycetaceae bacterium | reverse complement strand
CAATTTGGGGTGATGCTAGCGTGCGTAAGTCCTTTATCGTCGGATGCTAGCAATCCCCCGCACTGAGGATTGAAACGCAAGTTTGCAAAAGTCCAGTTTCATGTTTGATCTATTGGGGCCTGACGTGATACGGACTAATGCAAACGACCACCAAGGCATTTAGCCGCCGAGGTCGCCGAGTGCGCAGAGATTAAACCACAAACTTTCTAAAACGACAACGCATTCAGCAAGTCGCCCGCATTGCGGTCGCGATCGGAAAGGGGTTCCAATTCAAAACGATTCTCAATCAATTTGAGAATCGCCGATGTTTCGTATTGCGTGTGATCGACATGATTTTTGCGGGCAAAGGGCGAGACCACAATCGTCGGCACCCGCGTCCCCGGTCCCCATTCGTCAACCTTCGGCGGGGCGACATGATCCCAGCGACCGCCATTCTCGTCATACGTGATGATAATCACGGTGTCTTTCCAATACGGACTGGAACGGACACTCTCAACGAGCATTGCGACATGCTGCTGACCGCGACGAAGTTCGGCGTAGCCCGGATGCTCGTTATCGATCCCGTATGGCTTAATAAACGACACGGCGGGAAAGCTGTCCGTTTTCAAGGCGGCGAGAAAATCTTGTTCGTCTTTCAGGTGCTGCTTCTTTGCATCCGTCCCGTCGGCGTAGCGTTCAAAATAAACAAACGGTTGATGATGGAACTGAAAGAGCTTGGCGAACTCGGCGTTTGTTTCCGCCTCGCCCGCCAAGGCACGATTCCACCCGCCAGAGAACCATGCCCAGTCAATATTGTTCTTGTCCGTCAGCCGATCACCAATCGTTGGCAGTTTCAAATTCGGTAACAGCAATTCCTTTTTGTTCATTCCCTTCGGTCGAGGTTTGTTCACCGAAAAAACGGTGTTGACGCAGTGGTCATCTTCGGTGACGACCCCGTCGGCGTAATTCGCTTCATTCTTGCGAATGCGAATTTCCTTCGGTGCCTCCGGCCACATCGGCGTCGCCGCGGCGACCAACCAGATATGGTTCAAAAACGATCCGCCAAACGCGCCGTGAAAGAAATTATCGCAGAGCGTGAATTCCTGCGCCAGTTTTCCCTCCGGCAAATCGGTCGCGTCGCAATAACTCATCACCAGCCCGCCCGCATCGCTCCAAGCGACGAACCGATCCATCTTGCCGCCGTGAATTTGGAACTGCTCGGGATGAAAGCGGTGAATCAGGTCGGGCGACTTTCCCTCGACCGCAATATACTTGTTCAGGTCGAACGGTTGGACGGGCAGGTCGCCGGGAAAACGGCGGTCCGGAATCGACGGCTTCCACTCGGTGTCCATCGGCTGCGGCAGAACGTCGTACTTTTTTCCCCGCCGGTCCGTTTGCGCAACGCTCTCTTTCGACGCATTGGCAATTCCGTTCGCGCCGGGAAATTTTCCGTACAGCCCGTCGAAACTCCAGTTCTCTTGATAGATCACGACAATGTGTTTAACCTTGTCGCGAAAGGCTTGGAGCTTTTCCGGTGAAGTTTTTTCGGGTTCCGCAGAGAAGGCACACGAGCCGACGAACGCCATCGCAAACATCAGCAGTGCCGTGAATTTTTGGTTCGACATGAATTGTTCCCGGTTTTGTAGTCAAAGAGGCGTTAGGCTTAGTGCATCAACAACGGTCGTATGTTCGCTTTTTACCCCGTGAAAGGACGCTTTTTCGTAGAGCGAAAGGCGACAATTGACAGTAATCGATGCCCAGATTGTCACTTCTCTTGTAACACGAATCGAGTCGTTCCGCAAACTTAACGTTTGATCGAAATACGGTCGCAAGAATTGTGTGAGGAGTATGTGAATGTTCGGTAAAACCCCGATTTTCAAACTATCGAAGTGCAATTTGCGAATTACCAAACGGCGGGATTGTTTGCATCACTCTATTTCGCGCAATATCCGTGGTTAGAACAAAAGGGGGACGCGCGTCATTTTTTCGACTCGCGTCCCCCTTGAATTCTTCCAAATGTTGCTCTTCAAAAATCGGCTACGATTTTGCGGCCACTTTTTCGGCAGCATTGGGTTTCGCTGGTTCGTGACCGTTGCCCGCCATGCTGGCTGCGGCCGTGACAATCCCTTCCGCAACGCGGCGACCATACTCGGCGTCGGCTTGCGTGAAGTGCGAAATCATACGCTGCTGAATGTCTTTTGGACAATCTTTGAGAGCATCGACAAGGTTGAAGATCAACTCGTCACGCTCCCAAGATTCGAACGCCCGCCATCGTTCCCCAGCCTGTTGGAAGTCATTCGTCCGCGAGATTTTCTGGCGGACAAGGGTGGCTGCGTACTGCGGCGAATGGGGTTTGCCAGCGGGGACCGCTTCTTTCAGCCCGCCCAGCGAACTTGGCTCGTAATTGACATGCGGATTTTCGCCCGCCTCGACACCATCGACGTGATAGGCCATTTGTCCGTCGCGCTGGTTCGTGGCCACATGCGTCTTCGGGCGATTGATCGGCAGTTGCAGATAATTCGGCCCGACCCGATAACGCTGCGTGTCGGAGTACGACAGCGAGCGGCCTTGAAGCATTTTGTCGTCGGAGAACTCGAGCCCGTCCACGAGGACACCGGTCCCGAATGCCGCCTGCTCGACTTCGGCAAAATAGTTAACCGGGTTGCGGTCGAGGACCATTCGTCCAACGGGCCGCATGGGGAAGCGGTCTTCCGGCCAGATTTTGGTATCATCGAGGGGATCAAAGTTCAGTTCAACATGTTCGTTGTCTTCCATGAACTGCACGTTCAGTTCCCACTGTGGAAAATCGCCCCGTTCAATGGCTTCGTACAGGTCTTGCGTGGCGTGATTAAAGTTTTTGGCCTGAATCGCCTCGGCCTCTGCCTGGGTCAAATTCTTGACGGCCAGTTTGGGAACCCAGTGATATTTTACCAATGTTCCAACCCCTTCGGCATTGACCCACTTGTACGTGTTGACGCCCGAACCTTGCATCATGCGATAGCTAGCCGGGATTCCCCACGGACTGAATAGCCACGTAATCATGTGAGTTGATTCGGGTGTGAGGCTGATGAAATCGAAGATCCGCTTCGCGTCCTGCCGAAAGGTGACGGGATCGGGCTTGAACGAATGAACGAGGTCGGGAAACTTCATTGCATCGCGAATGAAGAAGACCTTTAGATTGTTGCCGACCAAATCCCAGTTGCCATCCTCGGTGTAGAACTTGGTCGCGAAGCCACGCGGGTCGCGGAGCGTTTCCGGGCTGTGGCCACCGTGAACGACCGTCGAGAACCGGACGAAAACGGGAGTCCGCTTGCCCTTTTGTTGAAACAGCTTCGCCCGGGTGTATTTGGCCACTGGCTCGCCGCCGACTGTGCCATAGGTTTCGAAGTAACCGTGTGCCCCCGCACCGCGGGCATGAACAACCCGCTCGGGGATGCGTTCCCGATCAAAGTGGGTGATCTTCTCAATGAAGTGATAGTTTTCCAAGGTCGCCGGGCCACGTTCACCGACAGTGCGAGTGCTCTGATTGTCGGCGACCGGGTGGCCCTGCCGGGTCGTCAACACTGGCTGCGCGCCTTCCGTTCCATTTGGCTTGTGCATTCCAGAATCGCCGTTTGACTTCTCGCTGCTCATATAAATCTCCTTGAAAATGGTTTGTGTTTGAGGGGTAAAATGTCGTAGTCGTAGGGTCCGCTGTGCGGACCGGTTGTTCGCGAATCACCCTAATTCATTCGCCAAAAACCAGTGTTGAAAATACCCGTCGGTTTCATTTTAGCCGTTTTAGGGTCTTTGTGAACCGTATTTTAGGGGATTACATCGCGATAGTTCAAAGAGGCTGTTTTCAGGCCGAGACGGAGCTGTCCGTCATTGCGTTTCTGGCAAGAATGTGGCCAATGGGGCAAGTTTCGGCTGGCGGCTCATTGGAGAATGTTCAGGTTCGTCTTGCCCAATATCGCAAGATTTGGACAATTGCGACATCATTGTGAAGTGCTGGCGAATGTTGCCGCCACGATCCTGGATTTTGCCAAAGGTCAACCGCGTGTCCAATATCAATTCCGGAAGTCACCAGTGGCTCTCTGCCAACCGAAGTCTCGTTGTCGATGGATGCTACTTTGCCCGGTCGATTCCATTTTTTCCGGTCGAGCGGACCTGCGACCTGGGCGAGGTCGCGCGACTGCGCTCGGCGGCGAGTACGCGAATTTCCTGGACCGCTGTGTTTCTAAAGGCCCATGGGTTGGTCGCGGCCCAAACGGCTCCGTTACGGCAGTGCTATCTAAAATGGCCTTGGCCCCACATTTTTGAACACGATCACAATGTCGGAATGCTGGCAATGAATCGCCAATTCGCGGAAGGCGACCGGCTTTGCTGGGGACGATTTGATGATCCGGAAACGAAGTCGCTGGTCGAGATTCAAAAGTCGCTCGACGCCTTTCAAAATGAACCGGTGGACCACATTTTCAAGCGACAGGTTTTTTTCAGCCGCCTTCCTTGGCCCGTTCGGCGGTTGATCTGGTGGCTGAATTTGAACGTCTTTGTCTCCAAGCGGGCGAAGCGGATGGGAACCTTTAGCATGTCGTCCCTGGCGGGTCAGGGAGCAATCAATCGATTTCACTTTACGGTTCTTTCGACGAGCTTGACCTATGCTCCGGTCGATGCGACGGGTAAATGTCTGGTAACGTTGATCTGCGACCATCGTGTGATCGATGGTTCACTCGCGGCCGCAGCGTTGATTAAACTGGAAGAAACGCTCAACGGCGTGATCGCGGATGAACTGCGGTCACTGGCCCAACGACGAACAGCGGCGTAAAATACCGGCGACTCGAATCGAATTGCCGACTCGTTTTCAGCAGGCTCTTTTTAACAAGCAAATTGTACCCGGAACTATCTTCATGCGTTTGGCTGTCGTCAGTGATACGCACGCTCATTTCGAAAACACGATGGCGGCCGTGCGAATGTTATCCTCACTCAATGTGGATGTGGTCATCCATTGTGGCGACATTGGTTCGGCCGAGATCGTGCCCATGTTCAAGTCGTGGCCAACGCACTTTGTTTTTGGCAACGTCGATCATGACGAAGCTCTTCTGCGGAAGGTCATCGAGCAGGAAGGGCAAACGTGCCACGGGCGTTTTGGCCAATTGGAATTGGCTCACAAGAAAATCGCGTTCCTCCACAGCGACGATGCCTTGCTCTTTCGGCAAACGATTCACGACGGCGAATTTGATCTCGTTTGTTACGGACACACTCATCTTGCGAAGCAAGAGACCGTAGGTCGCACGCTGGTTCTCAACCCAGGCGCACTGTATCGCGCCAAACCGCACACCTTCGCCCTGGTTGATCTGCCATCGCTCGAAGTGACGTCGATCTCGATTTGACAGTCAGGTACGGGTTGCCTGACCTACACGAGCGTAACTATTTCATCGGACCTACATAGGTCACGATGATCGCTCAAGTGTTCCTCGCGATAACGGAGCTTCCAGAAACCAACCGCATCACGCTGGCCATTTACTTTGGGCGGGCTTCTTGTTTTAAGCGGAGCGGAACGATTCTCGCGTGACCGGCTAGGTCTTTGAGTGTGGGCAAGACTTCCCAGTGTGGGTCGGACGCGGCCAAATCGCGGACGGCCCCTTCGATCATGGGGCTGATCTCGCACAAGAATTCCCCACCCGGTCGCAAGCGTTCCGCCACTTGCGGCAACAGTCGGGCGATGATTTCGGTCCCTTTGGGGCCAGCTTCTAAAGCCAGTCGCGGTTCGTGATTGCGAACGCTCGGTGCGAGTTGGGCCATTTCCGCCGTGCTAATGTACGGAGGATTGCTGGCGATGAAATCGAATTTCCGCTCCGGCGAAAGAGCGGCGAACAAATCACTCTCCACAAATTCGATCTTGTCCGCAACCTTATGAGCGGCGGCATTTTGTTTCGCAACCGCCAGTGCGGCGGGACTCATGTCGAGGGCCGTGACCTGGACATTTTTCGCGTGCTTGGCAATCGTCACGGCGATGATCCCGCTGCCCGTTCCAACGTCGGCAATTTCCACCGGCGCGTCGCCCGTCCCACGAGTTTTCAACAAATCCAACAATCGCACGACAAGATGTTCTGTTTCTGGTCGGGGAATAAGGACATCCGACGTGACGCGAAAACTGAGTGAGTAAAATTCTTTATGGCCGACCAAATAGGCGACCGGGGTTCCGTCCGCCCGCCGCTTGACCATTTCTCGAAATGAGTTTCGCAACGTCTCTGGCGCGATCTCCTCGAACATCGTGTAGAGCATAATCCGCTGACACCCCTGGGCGTGCGCCAACAAGACCTCGGCATCAAGTCGCGGCGACTCGGCCCCATGCTGCTTCAAATAATCGGTCGTCCAGGTCAGGAGCCGGCCGATAGTCCAGTCAGGGGTGGGCATGGGGGAAGTTGTGAACAGGAAACATTGAACAAGGAACAGAGAACGCAAAAGTCAAAACGCAAAATGCAAAACTAAGGAAAACGGAACCGGACGAATTGTGATTCTCTTGCTCATGGTTGAATGTTGATTGTTCGTCATTGGTCATTCTGGTTTCGTCATTGGTCATTCTTATTCCACCGTTCCCATCATCGCCCGCTGCTCACGCCGGTCATGATCGCGGAGGGCTTCGACGACGGGGGTCAGGTTGCCGGAAATGATGTTGTCGAGTTTGTAGAGTGTTAAGTTGATGCGGTGGTCAGAGACGCGATTTTCCGGAAAGTTGTACGTCCGAATTCGCTGACTGCGGTCGCCGGACCCGACCAGCGTGCGGCGATGTTCTGCCCGCTTGGAATGTTCTTGCTCGCGCTTGTGTTCGTACAGTCGCGTTTTCAGCACGCGAATGGCCTTGGCCAAGTTTTTATGCTGGCTCTTTTCGTCCTGACATTGTACGACGATGTTCGTCTCGTAATGCGTGAGCCGAATCGCCGATTGCGTTTTATTAACGTGCTGACCGCCGGGGCCGCTGGCGCAAAATTTGTCAATCCGATAGTCGTCCTGTTTGAGGTCGATTTCAACATCTTCCGGCTCGGGCATCACGGCGACCGTCGCGGCCGAAGTGTGAATGCGGCCCTTGGTCTCGGTCGTGGGAACGCGCTGCACGCGATGTCCGCCACTTTCGTACTGCAACGTGCGGAAGGCCCCTTCTCCCTCAATGCCGAGAATTACGTCCTTAAAACCGCCGAGTTCGGTCGGACTCATATCGAGAATTTCGACTTTCCAGCCGCGATCCTCGCAAAAGTGGCGATACATTTCATACAGATCGCGGGCAAACAGGGCCGCTTCTTCACCGCCTGTGCCAGCGCGAACTTCCATCACACAACGACTGCGGGTCGCGTCTTCACCGCCGACGGTCATGTCGAGTAATTCGTCCCACAGGACTTCACGATTGGCGCGAAGTTCGGGGAGTTCGCCTTCGGCCAATTCTCGCATGTCGGCGTCGTGCCCCTTGATCATCTCGTTGGCTTCAGCGATTTGATTATTGAGTTCTTTGAAGCGGCGATACTTCGTCGCCAACTTGGCGAGCGAGCCATGTTCGCGCGCGATGGCACCCATCCGGCTCCCGTCGGCTAAGACGACCGGGTCTTGCAGCATTTGTTCGAGTTCTTCGAACCGGGCGAGTTGTTTTTCAAGTTGATCGCGCATGGGGGATTATATCGGGGACGGTTCGTGCGGAATGCTGGAATTAAAATGGGATTGTTGTTTAGGGGAGCCGCTTCGACAGGACTTCGCTAATAAAGTCTTGGGCGATGGTGATGGTGGAAACATCGCGGTCGTAGACTTCTGCGTTAGTGGTCGGGTCGAATCGCTTACGGACGATTTTTTGTTCGGACTCAAAGAGTTCTCTCAGCGTTAATTCGGCATTGGGGTCTTCACATCCCGTTTGTCCCGACTTGTCGTCGTCCTGTGGTTGTTCGTTGAAAAAAAGGCCCACTCGAGGTACCTCTCGGTCGGTTGGCGTGTCGTGCCCCGTCCAGATATGCCGGCCAAAGTAAAAGTTGTATTTTGCCAAAGATTCCTTACGTCGAAAGCACAGTTGAAAGAACCAAGGATGCGATACAGACACCCCGCATCGCAGATTCTCCCAGGTGTAATTGACAATGATGTCCGATAGTTGAATTTGGATTTCGACGCCACCGTGCGCCTGTGTAATCCTCGCGGAGCATTCGGCAAAAGCAAGTCGCAGCTCTTCCATTTTCCGGCACCATCGAAGATAGCTCAGGGTTTGCGATTCAAACGAGCCAGTCTCTGTTGGTCCAACCAATGCCGTTGCCCAAGCTCGCATCGTCTCGGAATTTTGTTGCGCCATGAGGTAGCGATCAAATGTCTCGGCCACCAAACGAGCCGTTTGCTGAATGAGTTCGTTGAAGTTGCCTTCATCTGCGGCTGCCAAAGCATGCAAGTATTGATTTCTCAGATGAGGTGGAATGATCGCACACGTGTATTGCTCGCGAAACAAGATCAAGTCTTGCCATAAGCGGGCCAGTCGTCCGTTCCCATCGAGAAACGGATGAATTCGAGCAACCGCCCAATGTCCCCACGTCGCACGAACAACGGGATGGACGTCCGTTTCTGTCCGTAATCGAATCATCATTTCACGGAGCAGTGTGGCAACATCCGCCGCATCGGGGGGCTGTTGGCGGGCACCGCCGATCATCACACTGACGGTTCGTATCAAGCCGGGTTTTTTGTCGTCCATGCCCAGCATCAAGACCCGGTGCAATCGCAGCAGGTCGTCCAACTGATAAGGATTCTTGGCACCTTGAAGCTGTTCGGCGACATGGTCAATCGCATTTCTCAGATTCAATACCTCGTCAACTTCCCGTCGTTTACCGGCTTCAACGTGGCCAGCCTTTAGAATTTCACGAGTTTCACCCAGGCCAAGCGGGTTCCCTTCGACCGCATTGCTACTGTATACGCGGTCGGCCATCAGCCCATCGACGACGCTTTTAACGGTCGCCGGTTCAAGGGGTCGCAAGTCATTGACCCGGCGCGCAGTATCCTCCACATCGCCCAATAACGCGCGAGTTGTCGCATCAAGTTTTAGGTCACGGCACGAGGGAAGATTCATCGCGCGCTCCTTAAAATAGGGAAGAAATCTGCGATTGGTATCGTACCACAAACGAAATCAATCGCGGAGAGCGGCTTGAACGTCCGAATGGCGATAGCAATTCGGTCGAGCGACACGCGCAGACCGATGGCGGTCGTCTACAAACGGAGGGAGAGAATTGAACCGCGGCTACGATTCCGCAGCGGCCGATTCGGCCGCCTTGTCGGTCTTGGGCTTTTTGCCCCGCTTGAGACTGGCATAACCCGACTCGGCGAACTTGTTCTTGAACTTCTCGATCCGACCGGCGGTATCGACGAATTTCAGCTTGCCCGTGTAGAAAGGGTGACAAACGCTACAGATGTCAACTTTGAGTTCGGGGACGGTGCTGCGAGTGTCAAACGCATTGCCGCAACCGCATTTAACAACGGTGAGCATGTACTTGGGATGGACGTCCTTTTTCATGGCAGCAAACCTCTCGCAACAAACCGACAAAGGGACCGGGGCTGTTCGCCCGATTTTTAGGAAACCACAAGTCTAACTTTCCTATCGGCAATCGACAAGCCCCAAATGGGCAAAAAGTGGAGTTTTTGCAAGTTGACACGTCAGTATTCGTCGATTCAACCGCGATTATCCAGTTTTTGATTTCGCACCCTCAGTCCCGATATCGCTTCGTCAAATCACCATAGGCGTCGATCCGCCGGTCGCGGAGAAACGGCCAATGCGTGCGAACGACGTCGATCCGTGCGAGGTCGAGTTCAACCATGAGAGTTTCTTCCTTGTCATGCGAAGCACGAGCGAGAATGTTTCCGTTCGGATCGGCCACAAACGACGCCCCCCAAAACTCAATTCCGTCTTCAAGGCCGACTCGATTAACGGCGACGACAAATACGCCGTTGGCAATGGCGTGGCTCCGCATCATCGTTTCCCAGGCCGCATGTTGCGCAACGCCATACTCCGCTTTTTCGTTCAGCAGCCAGCCAATCGCGGTGGGATAACACAGCATTTGCGCGCCGGTGAGCGCGGTCAAGCGGGCCGCCTCCGGATACCACTGATCCCAGCAGACGAGCGGGCCGATCTTGGCAAACTGTGTTGGAAAGCTGTGGAAGCCAAGGTCGCCCGGAGTAAAGTAAAACTTTTCGTAGTACCGGGGATCGTCGGGAATGTGCATCTTACGATACATGCCTGCGGTCGAACCGCTGGCGTCGTAAATCACCGCCGTGTTGTGATACAAGCCCGGTGCGCGACGCTCGAACAACGACGTCACGAGGGCAACGCCGTGTAGTTTCGCGGCGGCTGCCAAAGCTTCGCTCGTCGGACCGGGGATCGGTTCAGCCTCGTCAAAGCGGGCATGGTCCTCCGTCTGACAAAAATACAGCCCGGCAAAGAGCTCTTGCAAACAGACGATCTGTGCGCCGTTGGCGGCCGCATCGGCAATGCGCGCGAGAGTTTTTTTCAGGTTCTCAGCTTTGTTCGCCGAACAACGCATTTGGATCAAGGCGACGACAACATTGGAGGAGGCGTGAGGCACGATGAGGGAACGATTCGAGTAAATAAAGCGGAGAGAGAAACGAATGACGAATGACCAAACCAAAATGGCCAATGACATTCATTCCTGGACGACCTGAACCTCTCATGGTACTCTAAAACACATGACAGTTAAACCGCCTTCGGGCTTGTTCATTACGGGTACCGACACGGACGTGGGAAAGACCTACGTTGCCGTGATCCTCGCCCGCCGGTTGACCGCCCTCGGGCTGAAGGTCGGCGTGTACAAGCCGGTCGCCAGTGGTTGCGAACAACAGGGCACTTCCAAAAACGAGTCGGGCGGGGAACTCGTTTCCGCCGACGCAATGGCGTTGTGGAAAGCGGCGGGGAAGCACGGCGATTTTGCCCACGTTTGCCCGCAGCGATTTGCCGCGCCGTTGGCTCCCCATCTCGCTGCAAAAGCCGAAAGCAAAACGGTCGATGCGAAATGGTTGCGGACCGGCATCGAGTACTGGCAGAGTTGTTCCGACTTCGTGATTGTAGAAGGGATCGGCGGACTGATGTCACCGATCACAGGGGAAGAATACGTCGCCGATATCGCTCTCGATCTTGGTTATCCACTGGTCGTTGTGGCGGCGAATAAAATCGGCGTTATCAATCAGACGTTGCAAACGCTCGTCGTTGCGGAAACATTTCGCGGCGGCTTGTCTATCGGCGGAGTCATTCTCAATCAAGTCTCGGCGGCGAACGATCCGAGCATCGCGACGAATCGTGAAGAACTGGCGTTCCGCAGTATCCCACCGATCTTGGGCGAAGTCACTTGGCAAGGAACCGAGCTACTTCACGACGCAGCCTGGCACGAGCTTGTGAAGCGGGTAACGTAAAAAATGGAATGGGCAAAAGCAAGCTCAAGCATCGTTGGTCGTCCATTACTTGCCTACGTGAGGGGAGTAACCTCTGTGCCACCGATGGCTACCTGTCCGGCGAGGAATTGGCGCAGTTCGGCCTGCACCCGCGAGATTTGTTGTTGAAGCTGCCCAAACGATTCGGAGAGGAGTGCGTGGGCATCGCCGTCGTGCGCTCGCTTTTCAAGACCAGCGGCGACTTGTTCGGCGTCGGTCGCAGCGAAGATTCGCATCTGGCCTTTGATGGTATGGGCACCGCGACTCAGGGTCGCCATGTCACCAGTACCCAACGCGGTCCGCATTTGGGACAGCAGGGTCGCTGTTTCTTGCAAGCAGGTCTCCGATAAGTCTCGCAACAGCTTCGAATCGCCGAACGCCATTGACAATGCCGTTGACCAGTTGATGACGGGTAGTGTTACAGCCTCGGGCGAAGCCGCCGCAACCATTGATGCAGGTTCTGCCGCCAGCCGCTGCGAAGAAGGCTGCGGGTTGTTGTTCACAACGCGGGCGATAGCCTCAAACAAAAGTTGGCGATGGATCGGTTTGGTGACGAATTCATCCATGCCCGCCTCCAGGCATCGTTCGCGATCTCCTTTCAGGGCGTGGGCGGTCATCGCGAC
>JAYUFG010000345.1:0-4540 GCA_043738845.1 Planctomycetaceae bacterium | reverse complement strand
TCCAACGGTGGAACAAGCGGTCGCCGATTCGCTGGTCGAATATGGCCCGACGGCCAGGGTTGCAGTAATCCCCAAGGGGCCATACGTGTTGGCTCAAGTCGGCCAAGGAGCGTAAGCATAACTTCTCTCAGTAACGGTTAGCAGCGACACGGGGCGGAGCGATCATTCCGTTTTGTAGCGTTCATCCCAACACGATGTTACGATCTTTCATTATCGCTCGATTGAAAAAGGATGAACGCCGACTCGGCGGGTCGCTCGAGTACCTGCGGCACATTCTCCGCGTTTCTCTGCCCTCGTTTTTTAAGTTCATTCGGATCATTCCCCTAGCGAAGTATCGCAAGATTCTGCCGCCGGGACCGTATCACGTCGCCCGACTCGTCGCCACACGAGATGAAGACTGCGGCACTTGCGTGCAGATCGAGGTGAACCTAGCCCGCGAGTCAGGCGTCGCGCGGGAACATTTACAGGCGGTCCTTGATCGTCGGCCCGTTGACTTGCCCGAAGAACTTTCCGACGTGTATCGATTTGCGGAAGGGGTCGTGACGGCGAGCGGTCAAGAGGACACGCTACGGCAAAAACTTCGCGAGCGTTACGGGGAAGCGGGCCTTGTCGAGTTGGCCCTCGCGTTGGCCAGTTGTCGAGTGTTCCCAATTACGAAACGAGCGTTGGGTTACGCCGTGCATTGTTCCGCAGTGACAATCGACATGGATGGAACCCAGTAGGGTCCGCTGTGCGGACCAAGAGTTGCTATTGGGTGTTTTGCCGCCGGACTTGCAAATTCCGACCAATGATTGGACGCCATCGGTTCACAATTGGGCGATCAACTCGGAACAAATATCTTTGACACGACCGGGGTTGACGTTCGGGTTTCTCTTTTTGACTTGTCCGACCAACCCGCCGATGGCGTTACCCTTGCCCGCCTTCACGTCGGCGACGATCTTGGGATTCGCAGCGATCAATTCGCTACAAAGGGCGATCAGTTCCGACTCATCGACTTGTTCAATGCCCCGTTCCGACATGATCTGCACGACGGTTTTTCCGGAAGTAACCATTTCGGCGAAGACCTCGCGGGCACGCGAATTGTCCAACTCGCCCGACTTGATCTTTTGCAAAAGCTCGCCCAGCGACATCGCCGCGACGGAAAATTGTTCGATGGAAATGTTCTGCTCGTTCAGAACACGTTGCACATCTTGCGTGAGCCAGTTCGCCGCTTGCTTCCCGTCGCCACCCCGCGCGGCCAAGGCAAAAAAGTACCCCACGAACGAGTGGCCTTGGTTGACGATAACCTCGGCGTCGTATGCGGTTAGTCCCATTTCGGCTTGTAGTCGCGTGCGAATCGCGGCGGGCAACTCGCCCAGGTCGGCGCGAACTTGTGCGATCTCCTCAACCGTCGTCGTGACCGGAACGAGATCGGGATCGGGAAAATAACGATAGTCGCTCGACTCTTCTTTTTGCCGCTGCGGATAAGTCAGTTGCCGTTGGTCATCCCACCCACGAGTCGTTTTGTGTCCACCCTTGGTGCCCATCACGATGTGCGATTCATTCCAAGCGTCCCATTGACGGTCGGCTTCGAACTCGAGTGCCCGCTCGACCGCGCGGAAGCTGTTCATGTTTTTGATTTCGACAATCGGCGTGGCGACATTTCCGTCGGGTGTGTCGATGTGCAAATTGATATTGGCATCGACTCGCAGGCTTCCTTCCTGCATGTTGCAATCGGAAACGCCGATGTAGGTGAGGAGCAATTTCAATTCGGTCAGATAGGCTTTGACCTCGGCGGCAGAACGAAGATCGGGATGACTGACGATTTCAAGCAGCGGCGTCCCGGTCCGGTTGAGGTCAATCCGACTGTCCCCTTTGCTAGCGACCTCGTCATGGATACTCTTGCCAGCGTCTTCTTCGAGGTGCGCGCGGATGATGCGGATTCGCTTGGTCTCGAACGCCCCCTTCGGATCGCTGATTTCCAACCAACCGTCATGCGAAAACGGCAAATCAAACTGGCTAATCTGATAACCTTTCGGCAGGTCGGGATAGTAGTAATTCTTGCGATCCCATTTTGTATACGGGGCAATTTCACAATTGATTGCCACCGCCGTCCGCAGCGACAACTCAAACGCCCGACGATTCATTACGGGCAGCGAGCCGGGCAAACCAATACAGACGGGACACGTTTGCGTGTTGGACTTCGCTCCGAATGTTGTTTCGCAACCGCAAAACAGCTTGCTGTTCGTTTGCAGTTGCACGTGAACTTCCAGACCGATGATAATTGTATATTCGGACATGTGCGATTGAATGGTAGCGGTATTTGTTTTGCCGTTTGAACTTTTCGTCTCGTTGAATGGAGATCAACCTATAGATTGGGAAAAACGCTCACGCAAAGGCGCAAAGCTCGCAAGGGAGCAGTTGGTATTTCTCCGTCGAGCATCTCATTTGTATTTGTCGTTCCACTGTCTCAGTTTATCTGCGATTCTCTACTTCTCCGATTTTTTCTTTGCGCCTTTGCGGGAGCCTTATCGCTTTTATTTCTCAAACGGCTTAAAAGGTACGTGTCGATACGTGTCTTGAAAAATTCTAACGTGGTGTCTTTTTGTGAAAGTCGGTGGTGGATTGATACATGTGGGCCGCGCGGAGGAGTGATTCTTCCGCGAAAGGTGGGGCCTGAAGTTGCACTCCCAGGGGCAAGCCCGATTTGCTAAAGCCGCACGGAAAGGCGATCCCGCCGATCCCTGCCAAGTTCGCACTCACCGTGTACAGATCAAGCAAATACATCGCGAGCGGGTCGTCGCTGTTCTCGCCGATCTTGAACGCGGGCGCGGCCGTCACCGGCCCAATAATCAAATCGACTTTGACGAAGGCTTGATCGTAATCGTTGCGAATGAGTCGGCGGACCTTCAACGCTTTCACGTAATAGGCATCGTAGTAACCCGCACTCAGGGCATACGTGCCGAGCATGATGCGGCGTTTGACCTCTGGCCCGAAACCCTCGGCCCGACTTTGGCGATACATTCGCACGAGTTTGTTGTCGAGTTGCGATAACGCGGCTTCGTTTTTTTCCGAGATCAGTTTCGCCCGCTCGTCGGACAGTTCTTTCTCACAGCGAACTTCGTCGGCGCGATGACCATAATGAACACCATCGTAGCGGGCCAGATTGCTTGACGCCTCGCACGGAGCGATGATGTAATAGACGGCAACGCCATATTTCGCGTGTGGCAACGAGATGTCGTGAACCGTCGCGCCGAGCGATTGATAAACGCGAATGGCTTCACGCACGGCGGAATCCACTTCGGGATCAAGCCCTTCGCCGAAATGCTCACGAGCAATGCCCAGGCGTAAACCTTTCAGCGGCTCGCGAACGGACTTTGAGTATTCCGGCACCGGCCGATTCACACTCGTGGCGTCGTGCGAGTCATGTCCGGCAATAGTTTCTAACAGGAGTGCGGCGTCCTCGGCCGTTCGCGCGATCGGTCCGACTTGATCGAGACTACTCGCAAACGCCACCAATCCAAATCGACTCACGCGGCCATAGGTCGGCTTTAAGCCGGTCACACCGCACAATCCGGCAGGTTGACGAATCGAACCGCCTGTATCCGTGCCGATGGAAAACGGAGCCATCGACGCAGCGACGGCGGCGGCGGAACCGCCACTCGAACCGCCTGGACTGCGTGAGGTGTCCCACGGATTGCGAGCAGGAAAGTAGGCGGAGTTTTCGTTCGAGCCACCCATCGCGAACTCGTCCATGTTCGTCTTGCCGATGAGAACGGCGTCGGCCAACTTGAGCTTGGCGATGACGGTCGCATCATACGGAGGGCGAAAATGTTCGAGCATTTTGGAACCGCACGTCGTTGGTTCGCCCTTCGTGCAGAGCACGTCTTTGACGGCGACCGGCAGGCCAGCGAGCTTGCCCAGCGACTGGCCCTGCTTACGCTTCATGTCGGACTGTTCGGCTTCGGCCAATGCCGATTCAGGATCGACCCGCAAAAACGCGCCGATTTCACGATCATGCGTTTTAATCTGTTCGAGAAACGCTTCTGTGATTTCGACCGACGTGACGCGACCGGCGGAGAGTTGCGAGAGAAGTTCGACGGCAGAGGTGTGAATCAGCGACATATCGAGGTGGCGTTAAGTGTTGGAGCAAATTCGTCGGTCGCACCGTCGCATTTCAGCCTGTGAACAAGCGTTCTTTCGCGGAGCGAAAGACGACAATAAAATGCGGATCGACGACCATGAACTGCGGGCAATAGAGTTCCGACAACAGGGCCAGTTTAGCCTGTCGCAGCGGTTTCGTTAACCCGGCTGGTCAATTTGAGTGTCTTGCGCCATTAGAAATGTCCCTTGTTTTGCGACCGGAAAAATGTCACGCTCGGCCCAAAACAGACTTGCATTTCGTTTCGCGGTGGGGCAGAATAAGAGGCATGATCAAGTACGTTGCCACCTTCGTGTTTTGGTTTTATTGTCTCCACGATGGGTCTAAAACCCTCGCCTTCAGGCGAAACCTTTAGGTTCTTAGCTTGTGGAGTTAGGTTGACTTTGGCGAAGGTTACGA
>JAYUFG010000344.1:0-12044 GCA_043738845.1 Planctomycetaceae bacterium | reverse complement strand
TAGGTCTTCAATGCCACCCCTAATTGATGCATGTTGTTGGCGCAGGCGGCTCGACGGGAAGTCTCCCGCACAGCGGCAAGTGCTGGCAACAACAGCGCGATGAGCGTACCAATGATGGCGATCACCACCAGTAGCTCGATGAGGGTAAACCCTCTCGAAACACGCGTTCTCATAACACACCTCCAGAAAAAAAAGAATGAAAAAAATGAGGACAATGGTCAATCGACCATCGGTAACTCCGAACGAAAAAAACCGCAACTCCGAACGAAAAAAATCGGTACGTCCGAACAATTAAACCCGGTACGTCCGAACAATCAAACTCGGTAACCCGACGGGATTTCGCAGAACGAATTCCGGCGATAGAATAATCCCTGCCGAACGTAAGTCTAGCGATTTTCGGAATTTGTGTCAAACTTTTGGCAATGAATTTTAACCCACGAATTAACCTGACAGTCCCCATCAAGCTTATCGAAACAATTCGACCCAGGTCTCAATTCGCTTTGCCCTCAAAGGTGTCAACTTGATTGGGAAAACGGCTCGAACGAGTCAATTTCCCTCGCCCGAACCTTAGTGCATCCTTTATCTATGCCTCGTTCCCACCGAATCACAGTTCTCGCCGGTCCGGCGGGCAGCGGAAAAACGAGCGAATTGCTCGATCAATACCGCTCCGCGCTGGAGAAATTGCCCATCGGCGGTGTGCTGTGGCTCGCTCCCACCGGACGAAGTGCGAGGAATGTCCGCGAACGGCTTCTGGCGGATGGCCGCAGGGCCTGCTTTCAGCCCGGTGTGACGACTTTTGCCCGCTTTGCTGAACAGATTTTGCTGAATTCGTCCGTCCAAATTCAGTCGATCCCGGAGGGGATGAAACGAGAATTGCTCGCCCGGCTGGTTCTGACGGCCAAGCAGTCGGGGAAACTCCGGCACTTCACTCCCATTTCGGAAACGAACGGGTTTCTCGACCAAGTCGCCGGGTTCGTCAGCGAATTGAAGCGGTTAGAGATTTGGCCGGAGCATTTTGAAGAGGCGTGTCGCACTCGAGGGTTAAATGACAAGGACCGCGAACTGGCCCTGATCTACACCGAATATCAAAAGCTCCTCGTCGAATATCAGCTTTACGATGCCGAAGGACGTTTTTGGGAAGCTCGCGACCGGCTCGAAAAAGGACAGATGCGGCCGTTTGAAAAAGTTCGCTTCATCGTCGCCGATGGGTTTACCGATTTCACGCGGACCCAACAGGAAATTTTGCAAATTTTGGCCAGCCGCGCCGAGCAGACGCTCATCTCGCTTCCGCTCGAAACGGGAAAAGTTCGCGGCGACCTATTTGCCAAGTCACAAGCGACGCTCGACGAGTTGCAACGCCGTCACTCCGATCTGTATATGCAACATCTGGAACGAAAAACGAATGAGTGGTCGGCGTGGTCACACATCGAGCGAAAATTGTTTAGCCATCCCCGCGAGTTTGAACCGTTGACAGATGCGACGGGAATTGAAATCGTCCCGACCGCACGACAGGAGGGCGAGATTGAATTTCTCGCCCGGTCGATCAAGCGGATGTTACTCACGGAAAAAATTCCGCCGCAAGAAATCGTCGTCGTGTTTCGCAATTTGACGGAAGTCGCTCCGCTCGTGCGAGAGACGTTCGGCGAGTTTGGCTTGCCGTTTGTGATCGACGCGCCGCGACCTTTGCACGAAACGCCCTGCTTGCTCGCTTTGGTGAACGTGTTGCATTTGGTCATCGAGGATTGGCCCTATCGCCGATTGTTGGCGTTGATCGGCAGTAACTTTTTTGCACCGCAACATCTCCCTCTCCCTTCGGGAGAGGGCCGGGGTGAGGGGCCATCGGGCAACCTTGTCGAGGCGGACACTCATGGTTCGCCCAAAGCCCTCACCCTCTCCCGCCGGGAGAGGGAACCGGCGGTTCAAACCTGGCACCGCTTGCGCGATGTGGCCTATGCCCAGCGCGTGATTCGCGAGTTGCAAGTTTCACACGGCAGTGCGCGGTGGTTGGAGCGGATTGAGCGACGCTTGGCAAAGAAAGCGGTGTTACCGGACGCCCCGCCCGAGGATGCAACAAACAAATCGACAGAAGACACACCGGAAGATTTTCCTGCGATTGCCACACAAAACCTACTCGTCAATCTTCGGGCCATACTCGCAAAGCTGCCTAAGTCAGCCACGCCGAGCCATTGGACCGAAGTGCTACAAACCTTAGCAAACGATCTGGGCATCTCAGCCGCCTGTACCGAAACCGAACAAGCCAGTTTCGACGCACTTCTCGAAGCCTTGCGGGACAATGAACGACTCTCGGGGCTGTTGGGTGAACCGCCGCCAGCTTGGAATTTGGACGAGTTGCTGGCCCATGTTGAGACGGCACTCGTGCAGGAAACTCAATCGACTCTCAACGACGAGACCGGTTGCGTGCGGGTGATCGCCGCCGCGAGTGTTCGCTCGTTGCAAGTTCCGTATCTGTTCGTTGCCGGTTTGGCGGAGCAATCGTTTCCACCCACCGACCGCGACGACCGGCTCTATTCGGATGCCGACGGCCGCGACTTAATCGCGTCCGGCTTACGCTGGGTTGATCGGGCCGAACGAAGTCGCGAGGAAATGTTATTGTTTTATGAAGTCGTTACGCGGGCAACGAAACGATTAGTCCTGAGCTATCCGGCCCTCGATGACAAAGCCCAACCCTTATCGCCGAGTCCTTATCTGAGCGAGATCGTGCGGATTTGCGGCGAACAAAACTTTCCGCAACAGTCGGCGACCGATCTTAGTCCGCTCGCCTTTGCAAAACAATTGTTGTGCCCAAGAGATCAGCGTTTGCTGGCCGTCGATTCGCGCCGAGATGTGCAGGAGCATACGCCCGCGAAGCAGCCGGAAAAATATCTGGCCGGATTGCAACAGCAAGATGTTCCCTTGGCGAACAACATCTCGGCCGCGTTGCGTTTACAGCAATCGCGCCAGGTCGGCGGTGAGTATGGTCCGTTTGAAGGGATGTTGCCAAGCAACGCCGTGCGGGAAAAGCTGTCCGAAGAATTCGGCGAGGAGCATTGTTGGAGTCCTAGCCGTCTCGAACAGTACGCCAAATGTCCCCATGAGTTTTATCTGTCGCGGGTGCTGGGAATAAAACCTTTGCCGGAAATCTCACTTGAACTCGACCATTCGACGCGAGGCAATCTGCTCCATGCGGCTCTGGCGACATTGCATCGTCGCGTAAATGCAGAACAGGGCCGCCCGACCGGCATCAGCACGCTCGATCAAGACGCCCTGTTGAGAATGTATCACGAGATTATCGACGATTGTTTGAGTCAGGTCCGCGGCGATGACCCGTTGTCCAAGGCGTTGACCGAAATCGACCGCCGCACGTTATTGGAATGGGGAACGAACTATCTGGTGCAGGCGAAAGCCTACGAACAGGGCGTTGGCGATCTCGATTCTCCACCGCTCCCCGCTCATTTTGAAGTCGCCTTCGGTCCTGACAAGAGCGACGAGAAACCCGATCCGATCTCAACCGAAACACCCTACACGCTGAAGCATGGCACGCAAACAATTCTGTTCAGCGGCCGCATCGACCGCATCGACATTGGAAAGTATTGCGGCCAGATGGTATTCAATATCATCGACTACAAGTCGGGGAAATCAACCGGATTCAAGCCTGCCGATATCGAGGCAGGTATGGCGTTACAACTTCCCCTGTACACCATCGCGGCCGAGGAATTGCTCCTGCGAACTTCGCATGTCGCCCCTTGGCGGAGCGGATATTGGTTTGTGAAAGAAAAAGGGTTCGATCCGAAAAAAGCCTTGGTTGGCTCGAACATCGAGGCGGGCCACGTAACGCCCGACTTCGCCTGGATCAATCTGAAAAAGCAAATTGTCGCGAGGGTCGTTTCGCTGGTACAAGGAATTCGCGCCGCGCAGTTTCCAATGGAAAGTTATAACGACGAGTGTACGAGTCATTGTGATTTCAAAACGGTGTGTCGCGTTCAACAAACACGCTCGCTAAATAAAAAATGGGTTCCGCCACAGTCAACCTAACGAAGCAACAAGACCAAGCGATTCATACGCGGGGGGCCTCCGTCGCCGTTTCGGCCGGGGCGGGCTGCGGAAAGACGTTCGTTCTGACCGAACGCTTCTTGGCGAACCTTGATCCGAAGAAAGCGGCTCAACAAAAGCCGAATGACCTGCGCGAGTTGGTGGCGATCACATTCACCGAACGGGCTGCGCGGGAAATGCGCGACCGCGTGCGGAAGAAAACACTCGAGCGGCTGCAACACGCAACGGGTGACGACGAGATCAACTGGTGGTGGAAATTATTGCGTGAGTTGGATGGTGCCCGGATTAGCACGATCCACTCGTTCTGCGGAACGCTGCTTCGCACGCACGCGGTCGAGGCGAAACTTGACCCCAACTTTGCCCTGCTCGACGAAAGCCAAACGGCGACGATTCTTTCCGAACTGACCGATGATCTGTTGCGAAAATGGCTCGGCGAGCAGCGGCCGATGTTGATTGATTTGATTATGCAGTTTGGTTTGTCCAGTTTGCGGAACATGTTGCACGCCCTGCGTAACGACGGCGGACCGGCCGATTGGGACAAGTGGCGAGAGCAGACGGTCGATGAACAACTTGACGTTTGGCAACGCTTTCATCAACAACAGTTCGTTCCGCACGTCCTGGGTCAACTGAAGGGCTCCCAAGAATCACGCGACGTGATCGAAACGCTCCGACAGAACGAACCGAAACACACCGTGATGAAGCAACGCCGGGCGACACTGCTCACGCTGCTTCCGCACCTCGAACAAAGCCGACAACCGGCGGTCGATGTGGCGATGATTCGTGAAACGGCGGGAGTGAAAGGGGGCGGGACCAAGAAGGATTGGCCCAGCGAGGCAGCCTACGAACGTTTCAAAGATGCGGCCTCTGATCTGCGCAAACGGATCGACAAGCACGCACCTCAATTGTCGTTTGACCGAGAACTTGCCCGACCGAGTGTCATCGCTGGCCAACATCTGTTCGCAATGGCCGAGGAAATTCGCAACGAGTATACGCGGCGAAAACTGGAACTTAACTTGCTCGACTTCGACGACATGATTGGGCGAGCGCATCGACTGTTGACTGCGCCGGAACATGGCAAGTTGCGTAAACGGATCTCGTCTCAAATTGCATTGCTGCTCGTCGATGAATTTCAAGACACCGATCCGGTGCAAGTCGATCTGGTTCGCGCCTTGTGTGGCGACAATGTCACCGACGGAAAACTATTCTTCGTCGGCGACCGCAAACAGTCGATCTATCGCTTTCGCGGGGCGAAGCCACGAGTCTTTCACGAGTTGCGGGAAGAACTGAAGCCGGCGGGCCGCCTGCCGCTGACGCTCAATTTCCGCAGCCAGCCTGGCGTACTGGAGTTTGTCAACGCTTTGTTCGTCGAGCGGTTCGCTCCCGACTATGAAAAATTGGAGCCGAGCAAAGTTCAAATTAGTCCTCCGCCGACCATCGAATTTTGGTGGAGTGTGCCGACATTCGGTTCGCGCGATAAAGAGGTTGCCAATCCGACCGAGGTCGCTCGGCGACATGAAGCCGATCAGATTGCCCGCAAGCTGCGAAAGATGTTTGATGATGCGCAACCACTGTTGCCCGCCGATGCGGCCCACGGCAAAAATACATTGGGCGGAAAGTCGTCTGCCCTGCGACCTGTTGGTTATGGCGACGTGGCGATTTTGTTCCGCGCCTTGCCCGACGTGCAGTATTATGAACAAGCGTTGCAGGAGCAGGAGATTCCCTACTATCTCGTCGGGGGACATGCTTTCTACGCACAGCAGGAAATTTTTGACATCGTTAATTTGCTCCGAGCGATCGATTGCATCGCCGACGAAGTTAGTCTGGCGGGCGTCCTGCGCAGTCCGATCTTTTCGTGCGACGACGAGACATTGTTCTGGCTGGCCCAGCATCCAGGCGGTCTCGCAGCGGCGATTTGCGACGGACCGCCACGAAAAACTCCCCCTCTCCCTTTGGGAGAGGGCCGGGGTGAGGGGTATTCGTTTCGACATTTCACCCACGCACAGCGACAACGGGTCGCCTTTGCCGCGAAAACGCTCGGCGAATTGCGGGCTATGAAGGACCGCGTCCCAATTGCTGAACTGTTGCAAACGGCTCTCGCCAAGACAGGTTACGACGCCGTGCTGCTGGCGGAATTTCTCGGCGAACGCAAGTTGGCCAATTTGCGAAAATTGATCGAGCAAGCCCGCTCGTTCGACCGGTCGAGTGTCTTTACCCTGTCCGATTTCATTGTGCAGTTGTCGGAGTTCGTCGTTGAACAGCCGCGTGAGTCGCTCGCCGCGACCCATCCGGAAACGGCCAACGTGGTGCGGTTGATGACAATTCATCAAGCGAAAGGCTTGGAGTTTCCCGTCGTCGTCGTGCCCGATATTGATCGTCCCAAACGAAGTCAATCGGCGACGGCCGTGTTCGATCCGACGCTGGGTCCGCTCGTCAAGGTCGCGCTGGAGGACGAGAAAAAAACGACGGCGGTCGGTCTCGAAATGTTTCGCTCGATGGAACAAACGGACGACGATGAAGAAAGCGACCGCTTGTTTTACGTCGCCACCACCCGGGCAGCCGACCGCTTGATCCTGTCGAGCAATCTATGGGCGATGGACAAGCCTGCGAGCCGTTGGGCGAAACTTCTGGCGGAACGATTCGATTTAACAAGTGGACATTGTATCGCGACGTTGCCGACCGATTATCCCGCCCCAGTGGCGGAGGTCACAATGCAATCGGTTGACAAGACTCCGCCCACGATCACGCGCCGGAGCAAGACCGATTGGGAACAACTGGCCGATCAGGCACAATTGATTGCCGAACAAAAACTGGGAATTCTGCCGCCCCACGTCGGTCCGATTGCTCCGCAGCGAAACTCGCGGCGGCAGTATTCGTTCTCACGATTGAGTGGTTTGTTGCAGGGTGGGGTTGAAGAAAAGTATCACGGCCAGGAAAAGAAACCGGCCCGACGTTCAGGCATCGACGATTTGCCCGAGCCGTCGATTGATCCGCTCGGTCTCGGAACGCTCGTTCACGAAGTCTTGGCGGAAATGAACTTTGTTTCGCGGGAAGACGTAGCGGGCCTCGTTGCCCGTCACTCGGCATTGCATCTCAAGAACGATCCAGCGACGATGGCGGAAGCGGTCCGCATGATCGAGGGCTTTGCCCAATCAGATCGAGCGAAACAGATTGCAGCGGCTGAGAAACGTCATTCAGAGTTGGAATTTTTGCTGGCGTGGCCCTCCGACGCCCCGGTTGAGAATGGTCCGTTTCTGCAAGGTTTCCTCGATTGTCTGTATCGCGATTCAGCCGGGGAGTGGCACTTGCTCGACTATAAAACGAACAATGTCACGGCGGAAAATTACGAGGCCGAGGCAGCGAACTACGAGCGTCAGTTGGGTGTCTATGCCTTGGCCATTGAAACGATTTTGAAAACACCACCCCGCACACTGACCCTCTATTTCCTCCGGCCTGGCTTGGAATACAATTTCATTTGGAATGAAACCGCCCGCCGTGAGACGATGGATTGGGTTAATGACGCGATCGGACTTTCGTCGTGAATCTCAACGCACGACGCATTTCCAACCGTAGGTCAGGTCTGCGGCCTGACGATGAAATCTTGACGATGAAATCTTGGCGATGGCACAACATCCAACAATTGTCAGGCCATAGGCCTGACCTACATCTGACCGACGATTTATTGAAAGCATCTTTTCTTCATGTCCGAAATTGATCCCCAGCGACAACGTGAGTTTGCCATCGACGTCGTGCGGCGTTTGCGCCGAGCAGACTTCGTTGCGTACTGGGCAGGCGGTTGCGTGCGGGATCGGCTGCTGGGACATGAACCAAAGGATTACGATGTCGCCACCGACGCCCGACCGGAGCAAGTTCGCGATTTGTTTGGACACCGCCTCACCCTAGCCATCGGCGCGGCGTTTGGGGTGATCTGTGTACTCGGTCCACCGCAGGCTGGTCAAGTTGAGGTCACCACCTTTCGGACCGATGCTGGGTATTCGGATGGTCGGCGGCCCGATAGCGTTGCGTATAGTTCGGCTGAGGAGGATGCCCAGCGGCGCGACTTCACCATCAACGGCTTGTTCTATGATCCAATCGAAGACCGTCTGATCGACTTTGTCGGCGGTGTGGAAGATTTGCAGCGGCAAGTTCTCCGCGCGATCCGCGATCCGCGCGAACGCTTTCGTGAAGACAAATTGCGAATGTTGCGAGCGATCCGCTTTGCGGCGACGTTTCGCTTCACCATCGACGAGCAGACATTTGCCGCCGTTCAAGAAATGTCGGGCGAAATCGGCGTCGTCTCGGTCGAGCGGATTGCCGAAGAAGTGCGGCGAATGTTGGAACATCCTCAGCGGGCGGAAGCCGCCGGTCTCCTCATGGAGTCGGGCTTGCTGGCGATGATCTTGCCGGAAGTGGCGTCCCTCAAACAACAACCTGCCCCGTTGCACACGACGGCCCATGATGCTTTCGAGTACACGCAACAGGTGATGGGAACTTTGGAAACGGCCGGTTTTCCACTCGCTTTGGCGACTTTATTACACGCGATCAAGTTTGACGACAAACAACAGGCCGGGCAATTTGCTCACGCGCTCGGTCGTCGTTGGAAATTGGCCGTTGATGTCTTCGAGCGGACCGCCTGGCTCTTGCAGCACTTACTCGCCTTAGAAAATGTTACGTCGCTTCCGTGGCCGACGTTGCAACGAATTCTCATTCACGAAAACGTCCTGGATTTGCTCGCGTTGCACGCCGCCCGGGCGGAAGTCGGTGCGGCGAACATGGCGGACGTAACCTATTGTCGCGAAAAGTTGGATTTACCGCCGAAAGAGTTGAATCCACCGCTGTTGTTGACCGGCGACGATTTAATCACGCACGGTGTCCCCCGGGGCAAGGCGTACAAGACGCTCCTCGACGCCGTTCGCGATGCTCAACTCGACAAAGTGATTTTTACCAAACAACAAGCCCTGGCCCTTGTGGATGTACTACAAGGGAAGGGCAACGTGAAACCGAATGAAGGCTGAGCAACATTACCTACTTATGATCCAAAATCCTCCGCAACCACCCGTCACGTTCATCGACTCTCATACCGGCGGAGAGCCGACCCGCGTGATCGTCGAAGGGGGGCCGGACTTAGGGACCGGTTCCATCGCCGAACGTCGCGAGATTCTGCAGCGCGAGTACAATTCGTGGATGACCTCGGTGATCAACGAGCCGCGGGGGTCCGACGTCCTCGTCGGTGCGCTGTTGTGTCCGCCGGTCGATCCGACCTGTGCGGCGGGCGTGATTTACTTCGACAATGTCGGCGTCATTCAAATGTGTGGGCATGGCACGATTGGCGTCACGAACACGCTTGCTCATCTCGGTCGGATTGGCGTTGGGAAATTCCGTCTGGAAACATCGGTCGGAGAAATCGCCGTCGAATATCACGGCGACAATCGGGCGTCGCTCGAAAATGTTCACAGCTTTCGCCATGCCAAGGATATTGCCATCGACGTTGTCGGTCACGGCACGGTTGCGGGCGATATTGCCTGGGGGGGCAATTGGTTTTTTCTCGTCGAGGATCATGGCCAAGCGTTAAAGCTCGACAACGTCGATCATCTGACCAATTACACCTGGCGAATTCGACAAGCGTTGGAACGCAATGGCGTGTCGGGCGCGAACGGCCAACTGATCGACCATATTATTCTGTATGGTCCGCCCGACGATCCAAAAAATAACAGCCGCGATTTCGTTCTCTGTCCCGGCCGGGCGTATGATCGTTCTCCCTGCGGGACGGGAACGAGTGCAAAAATGGCCTGTTTGTTCGCCGATGGAAAACTGGAGCCGGGAGAAGTCTGGCGACAAGAGAGTATTTTGGGAGGCGTCTTTGAGGGGAGTGTTCGACTCGACGGCGAGCGAATCATTCCGCGCATTACTGGCTCAGCCTATATCATGGCGGAGGGGAAATTATTGTTTGATGCGAACGACCCCTTTGTGGAAGGAATTCGTCGATGAGGAATGAACCCGAGAGTGTGGCGATCATCGGTGGTGGCGTGATCGGAGCGGCCTGTGCGTACTATCTGTCGAAGGCGGGGGCCAAGGTCACGATCATCGAGTCGGGCAAGTTCGGTCGCGGCTGCTCACACGCCAATTGCGGTTACGTTTCGCCCAGTCACATTTTGCCCCTCACGCAACCGGGAATTGTCTCAAAATCGCTCAAGTCGATGTTCCACAAGGATTCCCCGTTTCGCATTAAACCACGCTTGAATTGGGAACTGTGGAGTTGGCTGTTTCGCTTTTGGCGGCGATGTAATCAGCGTGACATGCTCGCCGCCGGTCATGCAATTCAGGCACTTTTAGTTTCGTCACGCGCGTTGTTCGGTGAACTGTTCCATAACGAAACAATGGATTGCGATTGGGAAACTCGCGGTCTGTTGTTCGTACTGCACAGCCAAGCGGGCTTCGACCACTTCGCCGAACATGATCGCATGTTAAACGACGAATTCGGTTTGTCGGCCATTTCCTACGAAGGGGATAAGGTCAATACGATTGAACCGGCACTACTACCTGGACTGGGCGGCGGCTGGCTATATGACTGTGACGCCCATCTCCGTTCCGACAAACTCATGCCGGAACTCCGTCGTATTCTTGAACAACAGGGAGTGACAATTCTCGAAGGACACGAGTTTCAAGAGTTTGACGAAACGTCGGGAAGAGTTCAAACCGCGACGTTACAGTCCGACAAGAAGTCCTTCAAAATAGGTGCCGATGCGTTCGTCGTCGCGACCGGCGCCTGGACACCGCTTCTGAAAAAAGCTCTCGGTTGCAAAACGCCGATTCAGCCCGGCAAAGGTTATTCGATCACGATGAACAGGCCCGCGAATTGTCCCAAGTATCCGCTGATCCTCGAGGAACATCGGGTGGCGATCACGCCCTGGGCAAGTGGTTATCGGATCGGCTCAACGATGGAGTTTGCCGGGTATGACACGACGCTCAATCGCACGCGGCTGAATCTGCTCAGATCGAGTGCCCATCTCTATCTGCACGAACCGTATGCCGAACCGGTCACCGAAGAGTGGTATGGCTGGCGGCCAATGACCCCGGACAGTATCCCGATCATCGACTTTGTACCAAATTTCGACAACGTCGTCGTCGCGGCGGGTCACAACATGCTCGGCCTTTCGATGGCAACGGGCACCGGCAAATTGGTCCACGAACTCCTAACGGGACAAACACCCCACGTCGATCCAAAGCCGTATTCGATCCGGCGATTTTAATCGACCTTGCACCAGCGCGGAATCTCACCAGTGAATCACAGGGGCAAATCGCGGCAAATCGCTTAGCCCGGTCGTCCACGACCGGAAATGCCGCGTGGACGCGGCGGCTAAGCATGATCGCGATGAAGCCGCTAAGTAATATCAACGCAATGAAACGTTGAAGCATCGCGACGTTGCCGATTTACTTCCGCCGAATCACTTCCCTTCCCGAATCGCATCAAAGTATTGCTGGGCGTGTTCCCTTTGTTGCTTGGGAAGGCGTTGGCCGGTGAGGGGGTCGGAGGTTTCTTTCTTGGAGCTTTCGACCTGTTCTTTGATTTGCTCCAGGACTTTGCCTTTGACGTTTGGCCCTTCGACGAAATCGGTCACGACGGCCGCACCTTTGCCAACCTTGAGATCGATCTTGCGGTCGAACATGCCGGTCGGGTTTTCGTTTTCCGGTCGAGTTCCATGACCACCGATGGCCGCACCGAGACCGTCGCCCCCCTTGCCTTGTTTGTCGCTCGCACCGCCGGGGTTTTGGCATTGTCCCCCTTCTTTGCCTTGACATTCTTTGCAGCCCGCACCGCCGCATGATTTGCAGTTCATCGATTCTTTGGCATCGGCGAATTGGTCGAGTGAACCTTCGAGCGTTTTGAGTTCGTCGGATTGTTGTTGCAGTTGGTCGAGGTTTTGGGCCAGTTGTTGCAGGGCTTGTTTGGCACCCTGCGGGTTGCCCTGCTTCATTTGTTGGGCGGCTTGTTTCAA
>JAYUFG010000343.1:0-1698 GCA_043738845.1 Planctomycetaceae bacterium | reverse complement strand
ATCGCTTTCTCTCCGTTTCAAAAATGGAACCCAACCAGTGAACCCAAGCTCGACGTGACTCCGGTCGATGCACAAAGGCTGTACGAATCAAAACGGCGGATTGATGGAAGGAATTACTGTCTTCGGTCGTTTTTCCTCGGCTCGATTAGCGGGCCGCCGCAGGGACCGAAGTTAACCCGAATGAAGATTGAAGGGCGACTCTGCTAACGCGCGCAACGGCGTGTCGTCAAGCGTCCCTGCCTTTTCGGCGTCGGGCGGACCATGGGGGACACCGCAGTGATTTTGGCGGCATCGGTGAGTTGAGTTGGTCTTCCAATATTCAGGCGATAAAATGCCGGAGTCATTTTATCACTAACTGGTTAAGGCAAGACATAGCGAGGATTGAGGCTTCCGCCGGAGCAGGACTGTGTCCTCGGGGTTCGCGTCCGAACTTGAACGGACGGGTGGAGCGATTCATCCAGACGATCAAATACGAGCGTCTGTTAAAATTCATCCTGTTCGGGCAACGGCACTTGGATCACATCGTGGATCAGTGAGTGAACGACTACAATAACACCCGCTGCATGGAACGCGGGCACCTGCCGCCGATCCGTGAGGCTACTAAAGAAGTCCCGACGCTGGACCGCGACCAGATCATCATCCGATCCGACGTGGGCGGATTGGTCAAATCCTTTGGACGGAAAGCAGCCTGACAGACCGAGTTATTCCTCCAGGAAGGAAAGGCCATGACCACCGACGAAATTCCCCGCCCCATTGATCCCACGGTTCGCATTGGCCACGTTCATCTTAAGGTCGCCGACCTGGAGCGGTCGCTGCAGTTTTACTGCGGCGTACTCGGCTTTGAAGTGACTCAACGATATGGGACGCAAGCGGCGTTCATCTCAGCAGGTGGCTACCATCACCACATCGGTTTGAATACATGGGAGAGCCTGGGCGGATCGCCACCACCATCGGGAACCACTGGTCTGTATCACGTTGCCATTTTGTATCCGTCTCGACGGGCGCTGGCAGATGCTTTGCGTCGTCTGATTGACGCAGGTATTCAGTTGGACGGGGCCAGCGATCATGGCGTGAGCGAAGCAATCTACCTTCGTGACCCAGACGGCAATGGCATCGAGCTCTATTGGGACCGACCACGGGATGTTTGGCCTCGGACGCCCGAAGGCGAATTGGCGATGTATTCTCGACGACTCGATCTGAACGGTTTGATGAAAGAAGTCGAAGTTCAATTGGTGAACGACGAAAGCGAACAGCAGGATCAGGGACTATCGTCGAACTGACCAAGAACTTGTGTTGATGGTGCGGAGTACAGAAGCGAAGGCGACGAATGGCCCCAGAAAACATCCTCTGTGCCGCACAAAAAGTCCTATTCGTGGCGGCCTACACAACTCGAAATTGGGCTTTGGACGAAGATGTCTCACGCAAGCAGATTTATGATTTATGGGACGCGATTCACGAGATTCCCGACCTGCTCATTCGGTGGCCTCAGGATTCGGAATCCGAGTTACTCATGTACCTCGATTGCTACAACGAGAAATGGCCGACGCCAAGGTTGCGGGGGATCTACGAGAATGAGATGAACCTGTGGGGATAATCCGATGGATCAGATGACCTTAGAAGGACTGTGTCGGCAATTCGCTGCTTCACTCGCTGGTTACGCATCCTCTTCACCGGAACGGAAACGAGATTAAACAGGGA
>JAYUFG010000342.1:0-12073 GCA_043738845.1 Planctomycetaceae bacterium | reverse complement strand
AACGACTTTCTGACCATCCTACGAACTCCGCCCCCAAAAAGTTCAAAAAAGTAACAGCCTCTACGTGAGGTGGGACCGGCGTACAAATCTCTTCAAGTGGGTACTGCAATTTACTTCGGTCGGCTAAACTCTTCCTGAAAGCGCAGCGGCCGACCCAAACGCATGTCGTTTCTGATTTCCCCTTTCCGATTTCGAGATTGTTTCGGGTTTCGTGCTTCCGTTCGTCGTTCCTGTTCCCGCTTTTTTTCGCCCATCTTCGTCAGCTAACGGAGTACCATCGCCTTCGACGCCCTGTTTCCCAGGCAAAAAACGCGAAAATGAAAATTGGCTCGGCCGGGGCTAGATTTTCAACCGCTGAAGGACCAAATCGGTTAAAATCAACGCCCAATGCAAACCTCGCCACGCGACATCTTGGGACCGGACGGTCGAATTGCGGCACGACTGCCCCATTATGAGCTGCGCGGAGAGCAACTCGAAATGGCCGATGCCGTTCATCAGGCCCTCCAACAAAAACGCCACCTGATCGTCGAGGCGGGCACTGGCGTCGGCAAGAGCTTTGCCTATCTCGTCCCGGCCATCCTCGCCGCGACGGAACAAACGTCTGGCGGAGAGTCGGCCCACAAGCGGATCATCATCTCGACCCACACGATCAGCTTGCAAGAACAACTGATGCAAAAAGATTTGCCGTTGCTGCGGAGTGTCATGCCGCAAGAGTTCACGGCTGTTTTGGTGAAGGGGCGGGGCAACTATATCAGCCTGCGGCGGCTGGAACTGGCCCGCTCTCGTGCGACAAGCCTCTTCACCCACCGGGACGAATTTGACGAGCTACGGCAGATTTCCGATTGGGCAACCGTCACGAGCGATGGCTCGCTCGCCGACATGAAGCATCGCCCCCTCCCGCAAGTTTGGGAAGAGGTCCAAAGTGACAGTGGAAATTGTCTCGGGCGTCAGTGTCCTCGTCACAAAGATTGCTTTTACTATCAAGCTCGCAGCCGCGTTCACAACGCCCAGATTCTGGTCGTGAATCACGCCCTGTTTTTCAGCGACTTGGCGTTGCGGCGGGAAGGGGCGAGCATACTGCCCGAGTATGACGCCGTTATTTTTGACGAAGCCCACACGCTGGAAAATGTCGCGGGCGATCACTTGGGACTGGGCGTGTCGTCGGGACAGATCGAGTATCTCCTGGCGAAATTGTACAACGACCGCACGAACAAAGGACTGCTCGTTCACTACAAATCAGGCAAGGAGCAACAAACGGTCGAGCGGTGTCGCACGGTCGCCGAAGATTTCTTTTACAACGTCAATGAATGGCTCGATGGTGAAGGCCCACGCAACGGTCGCGTTTCCGAACCGGAACTTTTTGCGAACGAGTTGAGTCCCGCCCTTCACATCTTGGCGCGGCAACTGAAAGCGAAAGGGGACGAGTTCGACGACGAGGCCCAGCGACATGATTTCACCTCCGCCCATGATCGCTTGCTCACCTTGTCGGAAGGGATCGAATCGTGGCGAAAGCAAATGATGTCGGATTCCGTCTATTGGATCGACGCTGCAAGAACGCGCCGCGGACGGCCGAAAACGACCCTTTCCGCCGCACCGATTGATGTAGGCCCCGCCTTGCGTGAGTTCCTCTTCGACAAAGTTCGCTCGGTCATTATGACCAGTGCAACCTTGTCGGTCGGCCGAAGTGGCTCGTTCGATTACTTCAAATCGCGAGTCGGCGTCACACAATGCGCGACAAAACGACTCGGAAGTCCCTTCAACTACAAAGAGCAAGTGGAACTGATCCTGCTCGACGGAATGCCCGACCCGTCTGACAGTGCTAAGTATGAAACGCAATGCGCCGCGATGATTCGTCGTTATGTCGCCCGGACCGATGGTCATGCGTTCGTTTTATTCACGAGTTTTGAGATGATGCGTCGCGTGACGGCTCTCATCACTTCCTGGCTCGCGCAGAACAACATGGCGTTGTACTCGCAGGCCGAGGGTGGTTCGCGGACCAAGATGCTCGAACAGTTCAAAGAAAATCCCCGCTCGGTGCTGTTTGGTGCCGAGAGTTTTTGGCAGGGGGTCGATGTGCCGGGCGACGCCTTGCAGAATGTGATTATTACCAAACTCCCATTCAGCGTCCCCGACCGGCCGCTGATTGAAGCCCGGCTCGAAGCAATTCGCGCGGCGGGCGGAAATCCCTTCAACGACTATTCCTTGCCCGAAGCGGTCTTGAAACTGCGACAAGGCTTCGGCCGTCTAATCCGCACCAAGCGTGACAATGGGTTGGTAGTGATTCTCGATCCTCGGGTGCGAACGAAGCCGTATGGCAAGACGTTTTTGGATTCACTCCCGGCGTGCAAGGTGACAGTGGAGAAGGCGGGTTAAACGCAGAATGCAAAACGATTTCCATAAAGCCGCAACCGTTGGTCGCGACGGGATTTCACCTAGCGATGCGTTGCTAAATTTCAGGGGTTCATGGTGTTCCACAATTGTTCAATTGTTTTCTGAGCTATGGGATGAACCATCGTTCCGGCGATTTCGGCGGCCGGTTGCAGAACGAATGCACGCTCCAACATTCGCGGATGCGGCACAATGAGGTCGGGCGATTCCAGAACCAGATCGCCATACAGCAACAGGTCGAGGTCCATCGTGCGTGGTCCCCAATGTTCCACCCGCACCCGACCGAGCGACGTTTCAATCGCCAATAATTTCGCTAGCAATTCATGCGGGGTGAGATTCGTCTCGAGCAAGGCCGCACCGTTGAGAAACGTCGGTTGATTGGGCGGACCACCGACGGGTGCGGTGGCGTACCACGAACTGACGTTTTGAACGTGGACACCGGGCGTGCGGCGCAAGGCCTCGATGGCGGTTTGCAGCGTCGCCGCTCGCTCGCCCAGGTTCGCACCCAGCCCGATCAGCACGAGTGCCTTTTGCGGAACATGTAGCGGAGAGGACATGAGAAACTTTGCAACCGCGAACGTCGCTTCCAAGCGATCAATCCGCGAAAAACAGCAAAAAAACCGGGGGGACATCCAGGCACACGACAAAGTCGCCGACAGTCGATCCGATCAGTCGTCGCCCCCAAGTAGGCTTAATACAATGTTGCAAAGGCGCGAATGAACGAACGGACCCCGAGCGCAGAGACTCTAAAAAACCAACGCTCATGCCTCGCATTAATAAACTAATGCTCAGCATCAACGTCGTTCTGAACACGCTCCAACCGGGAAATAAAATCACCAAGAACCGGTGAGTTTTTTTACGAACGACACGTTCACTTCACGCACAGGCCATTGTGCGAAACGCGGGAGAAATGTCAAGCAACAATCCCAGAAAGTTTTTTTCTTTCTGAACGGGGACTTGTATTTTTTGACGCCGACGTTCCATTGCGAATTTGTGCGGAGATTTCGCAGTGCGTTTTTTTACGGTTGAATTTGTCACGCTTTTTTACGAATCGCGATTGCGAAGTAGATCAGGCCTATGGCCTGACGAGCAATGACGAGTAGATGTTTGTCAGGCCACTACGAACCTTTGTCAGGCCACAGGCCTGACCTACGCGATTATCGCCGCCTCGTTTTACAAACGACGATGACGGAGTGCGGGAAGTTGTTCACGAATTTGCTTCAACTTCAACAAATCAATTTCCGCAACGACGACCGTTTCATTTTCCTCGGTGGCCGATGCCAGCACGGTTCCCCACGGGTCAATAATTTGCGAATGACCAAACGTCGGCGATGTGTTTTCCGTGCAGCCACATTGATTCGGTGCAATGACGAACGCCTGATTTTCGATCGCTCGCGCCCGCAGCAAGACTTCCCAGTGGGCCGCCCCGGTTGCCTGCAAGAATGCGGAAGGAATGACAATGACCTCAACATTTCGATCGGCCATTCGGCGAAAGAGTTCCGGAAAACGCAGGTCGTAACAGATCGCTTGACCGAGATTTCCGAGCGGCGTTGGCGTCACAACGTTGGCGTTTCCCGGCATGATCCACTCGCTTTCGCGAATCGGAGCTTGGCCCGTAAAATTCACGTCAAACAAATGTTGCTTGCGATACGAAGCGAGCAATTGACCATCTGGGCCAAAGACGAGACTCGTGTTATAGGCGGTTGCTTGGTCCGATGCGTTGTTGAACGTTTGCGGGTTTACAACTTTTTCGGCGATGCTGCCAGCGACGAGCGTGATCTTTAGCCGCCGTGCCCATTCGCTCGCGGCCGTACTGGTCGGACCAGGAATCGGTTCCGCCTGCGCGACCATGTTTTCAAATCTGCCCCAGAGGTTGAACATCTCCGGCAAGGCGATCAGCGTCGCGCCTTTATTCGCGGCGTCTGTGACGAGTCGCTCGGCCGTCGCAAGATTGGCCCGCTTGTTTTCGCCTGCGTTCATTTGAATCGCGGCAGCCAGAAATGTTTGGGACATGACGGTCATAACGTAGCCGACCTTCACCGGTGGAAAAATTCGTCGCGAGTAGGACCAGGGTCCGCCAAGTATAGCTTGATTGCGAGGTCTGTTTCTAGTCGGCAACGCCGCGCTGAGACTTCCTGAATCTCGGTCGGTGCTGAAAAATGAAGCGTTCAATAATGTCGTCTTTCGCTCCACGAAAGGACGTGTTTTTGCAGAGTAAAAAACGATAATCGCGACTTTTGTTGATGCACTGGTGCTTAGCCGCCGCGTCCACGCGGCCAAATTCGCCAACACTCCGGTCGTAGACGACCGGGCTAAGCAGTGTGTTGAAGTGGACGACCGGGCTAAACGGCAAATTGAACTGGATGACCGGCTAAGCGGCGATTTGTAAACGATTTGTAAACGACGAACTCCCCTCGTTAGTGGCAATTGTGCTATGCGATCATGTTCTGCCATTGTAAAATGCTTTCCCATCGCTGGGACTCGGTTCCCAGGAGAGAGGTTTACACAACGTCACCCGTGAAAACCTCCTGGCGAAACTTTCACCGAGACCCGTTGCACCACTTTCCCATGTCCGAACCGTCGCCTGAACAACTTGAACGCTGGGACCATGAAATCGTTTGGCACGCCTTCACGCAAATGGCCGAGTACGACCCGCTCATCATCGAGCGGGCACACGGTTGCACGTTGATCGACGTGAATGGTCGTGAATATCTGGACGGGGTGAGTAGTTTATGGTGCAACGTGCATGGCCATCGACATCCCCGCTTGGACGCGGCCCTTCGCGAGCAACTCGACAAGATCGCCCACACGACGTTGTTGGGAACATCGAACCCAACGACGATTAAACTTGCCAAACGGTTGACGGAACTCGCTCCCGACGGTTTGAACCATGTTTTTTTCTCCGACGATGGTGCGACGGCGGTCGAGGTCGCGTTGAAAATGGTGTTTCAGTATTGGCGACAGCGGACCGAGCCGCTGCCAAAAAAAACGTGTTATGTCGCCTTGAGCGATGCCTATCATGGTGACACGCTCGGAAGTGTGAGCGTCGGCGGAGTGGCCCGCTTTCATGCGATGTTCGAACCGCTGTTGTTCAAGACGTTGCGGCTCCCTTGTCCCGATCTGTTTCGCCTTCCGCCGGGCGTGACGCGAGAAACTGCGCTCGGTTATTATTTGCAACAGGCCGAGGAACTCTTGTCGGCGCGACACGCGGAAATCGCCGCGTTCGTGATCGAACCCCTCATGCAGTGTGCGGCGGGCATGATCGCCCATCCGCGTGGATACCTTCGCGGAATTCGCGAGCTGACGAAAAAATACAACGTCCTTTTGATCGCTGATGAAGTGGCGGTCGGGTTTGGACGGACGGGAAAAATGTTCGCCTGTGAACAGGAACTGGTCGCACCCGACCTGTTGTGTTTGGCCAAAGGCCTGACGGGTGGATACTTGCCACTCGCTGTGACAATGGCGACGACCGAAATTTGGAACGCCTTTTTGGGAACCTATGCGGAATCGAAACAGTTTTTTCATGGTCACACTTACGGGGGCAATCCACTCGGTGCGGCGGTCGCCCTCGCCACGCTCAAAGTGTTCGACGAAGAGCAAGTTCTGTCGCGGCTAGCTCCGAAGATCGAACGGCTGCGCGAACACTTGAGCCGGATCGCTCGCCACCCACATGTTGGCGATGTGCGACAATGCGGCTTCATCGCGGGCATTGAATTGGTGCAGGACCGGAAAACCAACACACCGTATCGCTGGGAGGAAAAGCGGGGGCATGAGGTCTGTCGCATTGCACGAGAGCGGGGCGTTCTCCTGCGACCGCTGGGAAATGTCGTCGTGGTCTTTCCACCCTTGTCGATCAGCGAAACCGAGTTGGACCAGCTTTGCACAGCGGTGGAGGCGGGAATCGACAGGGCAACTCGTTCGTAGGTTCAATAGAAACATCCGACAAATCAGTCCGTACAGTTTCGCTAAACGGCCTGATCGGCGTTTTTGGCCAAGTTTTTGGCGTTTTGGTTGCCAATATCGGGCGGTTTCCGTCGAAAATATCTCTGTGAATAGCCGTTCTGCGGAAACTTGCCAGTAGTTCGTTGAACCATGACAATATAGAATGTCGTGGGGACACGAGTTAGAATGTCGTGTGTACACGAGATAGATATAGAATCCTGCGGGTACGTGAGTTGTATTTCGCAATTACGCGAACTCCCATTTCATTTTTTTTTGGCAAAGGCTCCGTTCATGTTGTCGCGAATGCGTCTGGACATCGGCTGGACGGATATTGCCAGCGGGCTGGCTCATTGTGCCTTGGCCCACGACCGCCCTCGCTTGCAACAGCAGGTTGAGAGCCTGTGGTCGAATCAGGATGATACTTTGGTGTGTCTCTCCGTGCGGAGCGGATTTGACCTGTTGCTGAAATCGTTACAACTTCCCAAAGGGAGCGAAGTTCTTGTCTCGGCCCTTACAATCTCCGACATGGTGCGGATCATTGAGGAGAACGGCCTCGTCCCGGTCCCTGTCGATTTGGACATTCAACGCCTCGCCCCGTATACAGAAAGTATACTGGCCGCGATCACGCCTCGTACGCGGGTGATTTTGGTTGCCCACCTGTTTGGCACGCGGTTGAATTTAGAGCCAATCTTGAAATTGGCGGATGAACACAAGTTGCTTGTCATTGAGGATTGTGCGCAGGCTTACGTTGGCCCGTCGTTCAAGGGACATCCGCAGGTGGATGTTTCGATGTTCAGTTTTGGTCCGATCAAAACGGCGACCGCCTTGTGTGGAGCGATTCTCAAAGTCAACAATCGTGAATTGCTGGACCAAATGCGGAGCGAACAAGCCGCCTATCCGGTCCAAGGGCGTGGGTTCTTTTTCAAGCGGCTGTTGAAATACAGTTCGCTCAAAATCGGTTCGATTCCGTTCGTGTTTGATTGCATGATCCAAATTTGGCGAATGCTGGGCAAGGATTACGACCAAGTCGTGAGCCAAACGGTCAAAGGTTTTCCCGGCCCCGATTTCTTCTTGCGAATTCGTAAACAACCGTCGGCACCGGTACTCGCGCTACTGTTGCGAAGATTAGTTAAGTTTAACGCCCGGGCGATTGCCGAACGGACGGCGAAGGGTGAACGTCTGGCAGAGTTGATCGGCGATGTGGCGTTTCGTCCCGGTGAAACGGTTCCCCGCCACAGTTACTGGGTCTTTTCGGTGATGACCAACGAAACCGACCGCCTGATCGCCGCATTGCGAGCGGAAGGTTTCGACGCCGCCAAGGGGCACAGTTTGTACGTTGTGAATCCACCCGTCGAACGTCCGGAAGCGGAACCGGTTTTTGCTCGCGAAGCTCGGGCGAAGATCGTATATCTGCCGTGGTTCACCGACTTTCCATTGTCGCGGTTGCAACGCATGGCGGAAATTGTGCGTGAAGTTTGTGGACCACAATTGGCACAAGCGAATGCGTGGCGGAATCGCGTGACTGCGTCGTCGGAGGAGTCGAACGAAATTGACTCAGCAAGTTCCGATCAGACGGTTTCGATGTAACGTGCCGATGCGCGTGGCACCGGCTGCTCGACAAGCCGAATGGTTTTCCGCAAGCTCGGACGCCCTACAATTCCAGCCCGTTTTGCCGTAGAATGCTCGTTTTCCCGGCGCGTTAAATCGCGACCACTTTGTCGAGCTTTCCAAAACAGGATTCGCAACATGGCCAAGGCCGCCAAAAACGCAATTAGCCCCACCCGGGCCGAAGATTATCCCGAGTGGTATCAACAAGTGGTTCGTGCCGCCGATCTGGCCGAGAACTCGTCGGTCCGTGGCTGCATGGTCATCAAGCCGTGGGGATATGCTCTGTGGGAGAACATTCAGAAAGTTCTCGACCGGATGTTCAAAGAGACGGGACACCAAAACGCCTACTTCCCGCTCTTCATTCCGCTCAGCTATCTCGAAAAAGAAGCCGCTCACGTCGAGGGCTTTGCCAAAGAGTGCGCCGTCGTGACGCACCATCGGCTCGAAGCGGGTCCCGATGGCAAGCTCGTTCCCACGGGCAAGCTCGAAGAACCGCTCGTCGTGCGACCGACGAGTGAAACGATCATCGGTGCGACCTATGCGAAATGGGTGCAGTCGTATCGCGATCTGCCGATCCTCATCAACCAATGGGCGAACGTCGTGCGGTGGGAAATGCGAACGCGGCTTTTCCTGCGGACCACCGAGTTCCTGTGGCAAGAAGGTCACACTGCCCACGCCACGCAGGCCGAAGCGGTCGAAGAAACGCTGAAGATGCTCGACGTCTATGCCACGTTCGCCGAGGAATACATGGCCATGCCCGTCATCAAGGGTGAAAAGACGGCGGGCGAGCGTTTCCCCGGGGCCGTGAACACCTACAGCATTGAAGCGATGATGCAAGATCGCAAGGCGTTGCAAGCCGGGACGTCCCACTTCCTTGGTCAAAATTTTAGCAAGGCGCAAGAGATCAGGTTTCTCAATCAAGAAGGTCAAGAGACGTTTGCTTGGACAACGTCGTGGGGCGTTTCGACCCGACTGATCGGCGGATTGTTGATGACGCACTCTGATGACGACGGGCTTGTTCTCCCGCCGCGACTGGCACCCGCACAGGTGGTGATCCTGCCGATTTATCGCACGGACGAAGAGCAGGCGGCGGTTCTGGAGTATTGTCGCAGCTTGGAAAAGGAACTGAAGGCCCAAATGTACAACGACGAAAAGGTCCGCGTACTTCTCGACAATCGCGACCTGCGCGGAGGCGAGAAAACGTGGCAACATGTTAAAAAAGGTGTGCCGATCCGGCTGGAGATTGGTCCCCGCGATGTAGCGAGCGGCGGCGTCTTTATGGCCCGTCGCGACAAGCCGCCGCAAGAAAAGGCGGGCATTCCCCGTGCGGAGTTCGTCGCAACGGTTGCGACAATTCTCGGCGAGATTCAGAACAACCTCTTTCAGCGGGCACTCGCCTATCGCGAAGCGGCCACCAAGATCATCAATAGCAAGCAGGACTTCGAAGACTACTTCGGCAAGTCGGACGACGACAACGCGGCGGGCTTCGCGATGTGTCACTTCCACGACGACGCAGCTTTGCAAACGTATCTCAAAGAACGCAAACTCACAATCCGCTGCGTTCCCGTCGCCGGCGACGACGAACCCGGCACCTGCATTTTCAGCGGCCAAGCGAGTACGCGGCGGGGAGTTTTTGCGAAGGCGTATTAAATCACCGGGATATTCGGACCGTTATGATCAACAACAATGAGCTGATTGAGCCAACCAGGGAATTCAACCCGAGTACAGGTAACCTGTTCGCGGGACTAATTCTCGGAATACTTCTGTTGGTTGGTGGTGGATACGTCAGTTTTTTATCTGCGAACGAATTTTTACATGGCTTTGGGCATTTGCCATTTATGGCGGAAAAAGGGAAGTGCTGGGGACCGCTCGTCTTGTTTTTCCTACTGGGAATTGGCCTCATGGTTGGCGGTGGCTTCATGTTTAGGTGGATGCGGTCACTAAGTGGCTTGCGGGTACTCATCGGAGGGAATGGTTTTGTGACTTTCTCCAAAACGGAGAGTCACGTTTTTCTCTGGTCGAAAATCGCGTCTGTGCAAGAAACGCATCTTTTTGAACGACCGCCGCTCCTTAAAGGCGCGGCGCGAGTATTGATGCCGACCGTAACGAGTAAAGGCTTTCTGGTTCGGCGAAAGGACAACCAAGAATTTCGATTTGACGGCAATACCATTCGCGATCATCTTGAACTCGCGGAAATGATCAAGAAAGAAACGGATCCGCAGAACATCCTCTGGATAATAGTGGAAGAGCATTCGTAGTCCTTGAAACCCATTGCAGCCAACCGCAGCCGCCCCCGGTGTGATCTTCTCATCCCTTATGAAGCGTCCGAGTTGATTGATTGGATATGGGAACATCGGATCAACGACTTTGAACAGTTGGGGCTATAAGAATATGACCGCCACACTTGAAGCTGAAGCGACCCGGCTTGTTGAACAAACGCGACTCGATCAACTGAAAACCGCGAAAGAGCGGAACAAGTGGGGACAGTTTGCGACGCCGCCCGTTCTTGCGCTCGACATCGCCCGCTATGCCTGGGAAAAGCTGAAACATCGGGCAGGAGGTTTTTCTTTTCTGGACCCGGCGATTGGCACCGGTTCGTTTTTCGGAGCGTTTTTGCAAGCCTTTCCGCCGGAGCGGATTGAAGCCGCGACGGGCATCGAGTTAGACTAACGGTTCGCCGCAGCGGCTCATTCAATTTGGCACACACAGGGTCTGAACGTCCTGCAAGGTGACTTTACTCGGCAAACGTCCGATGCGTCGTACAACGTCATTCTGTCCAACCCGCCCTATGTTCGCCATCATCATTTAGCCACCGAAGAAAAGCAGCGACTGAGCGATCTGGCACAAGTGGCGACCGGCGTGAAGTTGAGCGGCCTGTCTGGCCTGTATTGTTTCTTTTTGCTGATCGCCCATGATTGGCTTGCGGAAAATGGCCTGAGCGTTTGGTTGATCCCTTCTGAGTTTATGGATGTGAACTACGGCGAAGCGGTCAAACGATATTTGACGGAATGCGTTTCGCTATTACAAATCCACCGATTTTGTCCGTCCGATGTTCAATTTGACGACGCTCTCGTTTCATCGGCGATAGTCGTCTTTGAAAAACGCCAGCCGCAACGAAACCATGAGGCCGTGTTTTCATTCGGTGGAACCTTGTCGCAACCCGCCAAGTCGGAACGTGTATCACGAGAGCAATTGCGAACAACGCTGAAATGGACCTCGTTACCCACTCAGGAAACGAGCCAACCGCAGTCCTCGACAACGATCGCACTCGGCGACTTGTTCACGGTAAAACGGGGCTTGGCGACGGGAAACAACGAATTTTTCATCGTGCCGCGCGACAAGCTGAAATCGCTCGGCATTCCCGACTGTTTCGTGCGGCCAATTCTCCCCAGTCCCCGCTACATGCGGCACGAGACCATCGACGCCGATTCCGATGGGTGGCCGAACATCGCACCACAATTGGCTCTCATTGACTGCTCGCTTGGCGAAGAAGAGATCAGCAAAAAGTGGCCGCAGTTTGCCGCATATCTTGCGGAGGGTAAGCAGCAAGGGATTCACGAGGGTTACATTACGAGCCATCGTTCACCGTGGTATAGTCAAGAAAAGCGTGACTCTGCACCGTTTGTCTGTACTTACATGGGGCGAAATCGCGAACGGCCGTTTCGGTTTATCTGGAATCGGTCGAACGCCACGGTAGCCAATGTTTACTTAGCGTTGTACCCCAAGGCCCATCTTGCCCAGCGGCTTACGGAGAAGTACGCAGAAGTCTTTGAAGCCTTACGCGCCATTCACGCCGATCATTTTTTTAGTCAAGGTCGCGTTTACGGCGGCGGACTTCACAAAATGGAACCGAGCGAACTGATGCGACTTCCGGCCGACGGTATTGCCGAAGTTTTGAACGTACAAACCGACGAACAGAAAAGCCTGTTCTGACGACGAACGGGTCTGTCAAACCGGCTGACACAAAAATCCGGACAGGCCCACAGGGAGTGTTTGCCAAGACGTATTAGGAGCATTCTTCGTGCGAAATGTCGTCGTTATTGTCTCCACGATGGGTCTAAAACCCTCGCCTTCAGGCGAATCCTTTAGGTTCTTCGTTTAGGTTGGTATACTCGCCGGTTATGGAACATTACCG
>JAYUFG010000341.1:0-4557 GCA_043738845.1 Planctomycetaceae bacterium | reverse complement strand
GGAGAGGGCCGGGGTGAGGGTTCTTGGATAGGCTCTAGTCTAGTCGATGACTTGCTCACAAACAAAGGGAGGCCACAATCGGCCAGGAATTCTCAGTGATTCACACGGGGATGTTTCCTTGCCTTACCAACCCGAAACGTGAGTGAGGATTCTTCGTATTTTTTCCCGCATTCCACACTGACGTTTCGGGTTAGTATTTTCCCAGAGTGAAACACTGCAAATCCAGAGTCGGCAATCGGCCGGCGTGCGAGAATTTGCACGGTGTCGGCGAAATGATTAAAATCGCGAAGGCCGCTACCGCTCACTCTCAGAGGAAACAACCATGTTCCGCACCAAACGCCGCAAAGTATTCCTGGCCCTCGGTGTTCTATGTTTGTACCTGCTCGGGCGGGCATGGTTTGTCTTTGGTCCGCCGGGTGAACGGGCGACGATCACGATCTCCAAGGAAACGACGTTCATCACGGAACCGCTGAAGGCAGATGGTCGGCCCGACTACTTGCGAGCGATCAATGAAAAACTGAGTGCAGGCGTAACGCCGGAAAACAACGGAGCGGTACTGTTCTTTCAAGCAATCGGACCAAAGGATGTGTCGCCTGAACTTCGCACACGGTTTTTTGCAATGTTGGGGATGCCAGTGCCGCCAGAAGATGGACCGTACTTTGTTGGGTGGAGAAAAATCATTGAAAAACTCAAGAGTGATCCTGGCGTTCAAGGTGATAAAAAAATCCTCGACAGTCTTGAGTACGAACTAACCATACGACCTTGGACTGCCGATCAATATCCGACCGTTGCTGATTGGTTGAAGACAAATGAAGTCCCGTTGGACGTGCTTGTAAAGGCGTCGCGGAAGCCGCAATTCTATCTGCCACTTGTTGGCGGCAACGGCGACGGGATCACGTTAAGCGAACATTTCCCAGATATCATCACGTTTCGAGACGTTGTGCAGGCGTTTTTAACTCGGTCGATGTTCAATTTGCAGCAGGGAAAGGTCGCCGATGCCTGGGATGATCTTTTCGTCGCGCGACGACTTGCACGGTTCGTCGGCTGCGGTCCGAGTGGTATGAATAGGCTGGCTGAGTTTGCCTATGACCAAGCGACCATCACGGTGATGTTGTGCGTCCTGCATGATCCTCGCTGTGACGCACCGATGATTGCCCGAATGAAGGCCGACGTTGCGACATTGCCCATCACTCGCCCATTCGTGGACCGCATCGACTCTTTGGAAAGGCTCAGCGCACTCGATGCCGCAATCTATATCGCTGATGCTGGCCTAATGCACATTTCCGGTCCCATTACGTTTGACGACAATCAAATTTCGAGCTTTCTTCACCGCCGAGTCGTAAATGCGGGGATCGACTGGGACGAAACACTGCGAGTTTATAATTCTTGTTTTGATCGTTTGATTGAAGTCTACTCGATGCCCGAAGGGCCTAAAAAACAAGCGGCGCAAACTGAATTTCGTCTCTGGTCCAACGGACTGAAGAATGATGTGGTAAGTGCGATGGTCGTCTTTGCCGCCGTCATGCCTTTACCAAATTTACGGAGTGCCAACGGCCGACGAGCAGCGAATGTTTTGTTGTCGATGCGCATGTCAGGGTACAACCACTTCTTTGTTCAAGAAACACGCGCAAAAGTTATCGCTCAAATGACGGACGTGGCGTTTGCCTTGGCGTCGTATCGTGTTGATAATGGCGACTATCCCGACAAATTGGACGCTCTGGTTCCAAAGTTTATTCCCTCGCTTCCGAACGATCCCTTCTCAACCGGGCCATTTCTTTATCGCCGCACGGACGATTGCTATGTGATTTACAGCGTCGGTCCCGACGGCAAAGACGGCGGCGGAGAGCAGTTTGACTCTAAAGAACATCCCGGCTCCGATGACATTGCCCTATGGGCCGGAAAGAAACCCGTCCCGCCGAAGAAACCTGACCCGCCTGCGGACGAAAATTCGAATTGACGGGCCGCGACGGTGTTGTGTGGAGAAAGAATCCAGGGGTTACGCTGCGCTAACCCCTGGCTATTCATAGGTCGCCACATACGCGGCTAAGAGCCGATCCAAGAACCCTCACCCCGGCCCTCTCCCAAAGGGAGAGGGAGACGTTTTCGGACAGGCTCGACATGGAAGTCGAAATCACGACGTGGAAGTCAAAACTTCAACCCAGAAATCGAAATCACGAAAAGAGTCTATCTTCCATCTATTCCGGCAACTGATGTCCCATCTTGTCCCGCTTCGTCGCGATATACTTCGCGTTGTGTTCGTGGACCGTCGAGAGAATGGGAACTTGATCGACGACTTTGAGATCGAATCCGCCGTAAATAAAAGCGTCGGTCTTTTTGGGATTATTCGTCAACAGGCGGACTTGGGATAAACCCAAGTCTTTCAACAGTTGAATTCCGATCCCGTAATCCCGCACGTCGGCTTTATAGCCAAGAGCCAAATTCGCTTCGACCGTATCGAGTCCTTGATCTTGCAGGTGATAGGCTTTGATCTTCTCGATCAAGCCGATGCCGCGTCCTTCTTGCGGCAGATAAACGACGACACCCGCCTCTTCCCTGCCGATTTTTTCGAGAGCCATTTGCAATTGGTCGCCGCAATCGCAGCGGAGCGAACTCAACAGGTCGCCGGTGAAGCACGAAGAATGGAGCCGCACGAGCGGAGCGGCAACCTTGCTCAAATCGCCGCGAACAAGGACGATCGGATTTTGATTTTCATACTTGACACCGTACGCGATGACTTTGAAGTCGCCATATCGGGTGGGCAAATTTGCTTCCGCAATTCGATAGACCAGTTTTTCGCGAACGCGGCGATAACGGATCAATTCTTCAATCGAAATGATTTCGAGTTTGTATTCCTTGGCAAGCTGAAACAACAACTTACGGTCGGCCCGGTCGCCGTTGACAGCCAGAATTTCGCACAACACACCGGCGGGCGACAAGTTGGCGAGCCGGGCGAGATCGACGCTGGCCTCGGTATGGCCTGCTCGACGGAGGACGCCTCCTTCTTTCGCGACCAATGGAAACATGTGACCCGGCCGGACGAAGTCGGACGGCTTGCTGGTCGGACTAACGAGGGCGCGAATCGTGAGCGATTTTTCCTGCGCGGTGATGCCCGTCTTGGCCGTATGATGGTCGATGGGAACGGTGAACGAGGTGCCGGTCGGGGTGGTGTTGGCCTCGACCATCGGATGAAGTTCAAGCCGCTGGGCCGCCTCCGGCAAGATCGGAACGCAGACCTGCCCCCGGCCGTGCGTAATCATAAAGTTCACGATCTCGGGCGTGACCAAATCGGCAGCGCAAACAAAGTCTCCCTCGTTTTCACGATCTTCCGCATCGACAACGATGATGATTTCTCCACGAGCAATCGCGGCGACGGCGGCTTCAATGGTTGAAAAATGCTGAGGCACGGGGCAAACTCCGCAGGACTATGAGTGGTCTCTTTCAGTCGGTATTATAACAAGAGTCCCCGTCGCCGGTCAGGGTTCACGCCGTATTAAGAATCGCCTTTGGTTCGGAACAAATTTTCAATCCCGAATGCCAACCATGTTAGAACGTGAAGAATACGTCGAGCAGGCCTATTTTTTTCGCGTGCTGGGCGAGCGGATGCGTCAGAACTTGGCGACGCAAGATTTGCTCCCGTCAATTCGGGATGAAATTCTCGCGACGACAAAACTGCCGCTCGCACTCGATTTTCTCGTGGGAGAATTGCGGTTTCGCGGTGAGTTCGCGCCGGGGATGGGAAAGCTGGCTCATTACTTCACGCCGTTTCAGACGTTTGTCATGGGAGAGGCGGAACTCGAACGAGGTCGTTTCGGGATTGGAACTGCACTCGTCATTCTCGAACGCGAAGCGAACTATCGCGCACAAGGTTCCACGCCGCAAGGGATTTTCTTATATCAGTTTGAATGCCTTAGTCGCAATCGGTTGAACTATGACCGTGGGCTGCAAGCGATGTCGGACGATCCGACGTTCGACGATGATTGGAAAGAATGGGTTTTGACCGTGCGGCGTCAGGTGGGAATCGTTGATTTGGCCGACCTGATCTACGTGCGAAGCCAATACTTTGCACAGCAACAGCAACGCAATGGTCAAGACGAGCCAGATCGGCCGATGTTGTTTGGCGAAAAAGAGGGCCGCATCGCCTGGGCCAACCGTCAAAAGGATATGATGTTTTTGTTCTCCGCATTGCATCGACAGCTTGGCTATCCGGAAATTCCGCGATTGGAACCGGTCGATCAAACACCGCAACTCATTCCGCAACTCCTCCGCCGGATGGAACGGCTTGAACTGCGGCTTAAGCTGGTTGAGGAAGAAGAAAAAGGAGGGATCGACCTCAGTAAGTTCTATGGCAAGCCAGCCGACGAGTGATAGTGATCAACCTGGAGGGATCGCAGCAATTAGACGGCGGCGGTTTGAATTACGCCAATTTGCGAACGGCAATTCTGTTTCTCTCGGCCCTATCTGAACTACTACCGGCTGCAAGCCGGTAGGTTCGGGGAAAAATCGTTGCTCGGACTGAAGTCCATCGCTCACGATTTTACAAATTGGCAATTTTGACTC
>JAYUFG010000340.1:0-12083 GCA_043738845.1 Planctomycetaceae bacterium | reverse complement strand
GGCCTAATACCGCCTGCGGCGGAAAAGTCCGAAAACGGACTTCATACCGACTTGTCCGCAACACGTTGTCCAAATCATGTTGTCCAAATCATGTTGTCCGTTACAGGTTGTCCGCGGCAAGCATCCTTCCAAAAAACGTCCGCGACTTGCTTTTTTCGTAATGACTCGCAAACCAAAAAAACATTCCGACAATAGGTCGAATCGTGGCACCCAAAGTAACGACCGTTAATGCCAAAACGACATTATGCTGGTTCCGAAGTCGAGCCGGCAAACAACTTGCGGGTAAGTTCGCGATAACGGCCGCGTTGACCGATTGTGACCCAGCCCAAAAAGGCGTTCCCGGCCAATGACGCAATTAGACCGCCTCCCAGGGCATACGGCAACCAACCGAGGTTTTCTTCGGCAACGGCGGGCTTGGAACTGGCCGCGTCGGAAGGTGAATACAATTTGAAGTGGCCGCCCGACGGAGGTCGCACTTGATCGAGGATCTCATTTTCGGAGGGTGAATAACCGACGACATGGGGCTTTTCAGTGTCAAGGGGATTCTTCTTATCGACGACCGATTGCCAAGGATCGGGCGACGTTTCATGGCTCTTGTCGTTCTTGTTGTCACTCTTGTCGCTGTTTTTTTCGACCGGCGTTTCTTTCGCGACGAGATTTCCTTCTGGAAAGCGGGGACCGACGACAGAGTCAGAACCTTTGTCCGAATTCTTCGTGGCATCTTTGGTCGCAGCTTTTGCGACTTCCTTGGCCGTTCCTGTTGCTGGCGGAATCTCTGGCTTGGCGACGATACTTTGAAACCGCGAAGGCATCTCGACTTTGGAAAGGTTCGTGTCGGGTCCGATGACGAGGCGAAATCGGCGGATGTCCTGATTCTTGGGCGGAACATTGCTCACGATTTCGTCGCCGATCTTTAGTGACATGAGCTGCGACGAATCGACGCGCACGGTGTATTGCAGCCCGCCGTCGGGCAAGGCTTCCCACGTGACCTCATTCCCGACGGACGAAACGACGAACAGCATTGCAATGGAAGTGAGCATGACACGAACCTCAACATTCGGCGAAAAGGAAAATTTCAAGACCTATCCAAGAACCCTCACCCCGGCCCTCTCCCAAAGGGAGAGGGAGACGTTTTCAGATAGACACCAAGAAAACAGGTCGTTACACAACCTGAAAACGGGTCGTTACACAACCTCCTTTTTCGCACGCGAATCGAGCATCGTCAACTCTTGCTGCATCATTTTTAGTCCGGCCTGCAAAAATGCGAGAACCAGCGGTCCGACGAAGACGCCGATTGGTCCCATTGCCTTCAAACCACCCAGCACGCTGAGCAACGCCCAGAGAGGGTGCAATTGCGATTGCCCACCGAGAACGAGCGGTTTGACGATGTTGTCGGCCATCGAAATGATCAAGAGACCATAGACGGCCAGCCCAATCGCGTACTCCGGCTGTCCAGTGAAGTAGAGCCACAACGCGGCACTTCCCCAGACGGAGAGCGAGCCGACGAACGGGACCATCGACATGAGCATCGTGAGTAGCATGAGCAAGAAAACCGACTCGACGCCGAAAATCGTAAACCCAATCGCCGCAAGTAACCCTTGCGCCAGTGCGGAGAGTAAAGTCGCCGAGACAATCGCCCGGCTGACCATTTGAAATTCGCCGAGGAGTTCGGTTTGATAACCCGACTTAAGGGGCAAAAGTTTCGACACCGACTCGATCATGTCGGGACCGTCGGCGAGAAAGTAATAGAGCGAAAAGACCATCACCAAAAAGCCGAACACGAAATTGCCCAACAGTTGTGGAATCGCGGCCGCAAAATCCTTGACGAATTCTAAAATTTGGTTGACGACATCGTCGGCCTTAAACGGGAGATTAAAACGAGCAATCGTGTCGGCGATCAAGTGGTTGAGCCATTCGAGATTGAAATGGATCTCGCCGGAGGCACTCACCAGCCCACGAGCATCCGACGTGGCGCGAAAAATAATCGCCACCAAGGGACCAAGGACGATTAGCAAAATCGCGACGGTCGTCAGTCCCGCCGCGATTCGATCTCGCCCTCGACAGTATTTCAAGAACAGATTATGCACCGGACGAAAGACGAGCGTCAGCACTATCGCGATGAAGACCGGCACAAAATAATTGATCATCACCTGATAAAACAGGAACCCGGCGACAAGGACAATCGCGGCCAGGATGACGAGCGAAATAATGCGAGACATAGGAATTTTCGCTGGGATTAAGTTGGATTGAGGAGGGCGGCCCGGGAGATCAACGATCTCTGTTGCAAAATGTGACTAGGGCTAAAACCGTAACGACACCGCAATTTGTGAAGTTGGCATTGTAGGCAAGTTTTTCCGAACGGCGAAGTCCCCGCTTGCTCATGTGGGAAACAACCGGCACAATGACGGGCCGCTGACCATGAATACGGTCTACTTCCGAACGTCACTTTCACCGCGCATTCTCCCGTGCCTCCCAACAAATCTCCCCGACGTTGGCTATTGCTCGCGATCAAAATCCTGATCGCTGGGCTGTTGGCGTGGTTTATGCGGGAGACCATTCGACAGGGGCTGGATGAAATCCGCAAACAGGAAATCACGCTGAAAATCGGCTGGTTGATTTTCGCAGGCGGGCTTTATCTGCTTGGTCAATTGCCATCGGGCTTGTACTGGCTAAGAGTTTTGCATCGCTTGGGACAGGACGCCCGGCCGTATGAGACGTTGCGCGCCTTTTATATTGGCCACTTGGGGAAGTACGTGCCGGGCAAAGCACTCGTGATCGTGTTGCGGGCGGGACTCATTCGCAGTGCGAGAGTTGATACGGCCGTGGTCGTGGTGAGTGTGTTTATCGAAACACTCACGATGATGGCCGTCGGTGCCGCGCTTGCGGCCGCGATCATTGCGGTCGAATTTTATACGAACGTCAAACTTTTGGCGATCGGCGTTGGTTTGCTGCTGGTGGCGGGAGTGCCCACGCTACCGCCCGTTTTTCGCAAAGTGATCCGCGTGCTGAAGGTTGCCCGGTCGAACCCTCACGCGATTGCCCAATTGGACCGACTCGACTATCGGACACTCGCGATGGGCTGGGTGGGAATTGGGCTGGGTTGGGTCGCAATCGGCGTGGCATTGTGGGGCGTGTTACGCGGTATGGGAATGGAACAAGTCGAATTGTGGAGCAATTTGCCGCTGCTGATCGCCGCCGTCGCGTTGGCCATCGTGGCGGGCTTCGCGTCACTCATTCCGGCTGGGGCGGGCGTACGTGAATTTGTGCTGATTGCCTTGCTGACGCAACTTCCCGGCGTCGATGATGGACACGCCGTACTGTCGGCCGTCGTGCTGAGGATCGTCACACTCGTGGCCGAGTTGTCGATTGCCGGGATATTGTTCGTCGTGCGGCCGAGGCAATCGCTAAAGGAGTAGCGGAATTCGCAAGGTCTTTGGTCAACCCGGCAAGGAGGGCCGAAGACTTCGATTGGCAATCCACAATCGGATCGTCTCATGGTCGATTGAATCTGATGAAAGGTCGGCGGCCAACTCGTGCATCAAACCTCTGAGTTCGCCGATGTTTCCTAGCCACGACTGAACCCGCAACCAATCAAGGGCCGACGGTTCGAGAGATTTTTCAGCAAGGCCGAGCGAAATCGTTCGCTGCTGTAAAAAGTAATTGGCCAAGGCGGGAATATCGGCCGTTCGATCCGCTAAGCTGACGGTTTCGACGACACTTTCGGCGAATTGATCGTGCAGATCGACATCAAATTGGCCGAGAGAGAGTGCGTCGTAAACATCCGGCGAACAAGACGCAAGCATTCGCACATCGCAAGGATACGCTTGATCGCTCCCTTCGGCTCGAGATTTACGACTCGCCATGAAGCCGAGCAACTCCCACTGTGACAGCGGATCAAGATGGTCGATGTTTCCCAGAAACAAAGTTCCGCCGTTCGCTGCGCGAGCTGCACCGAGAGTAGCTTTACACTTTGTCGTTAATTCACCAGCGGCAACTCCGAAGAACTGGCTGCAAAACAACTCGTCCGGTAGCACATCACAACGGACCGGAATGAATGGTTGCAGGCTGCGTCCTGATCGCGCATGGATCAGTCGAGCGACGAACCGGCGACCGCTGGAGGGTGGACCAACGATCAGGCAATTAAGATCATGGGTCGCCAAATCGGAAATCTGGCGACGGGTGATGGACGCCCAGGCCGAAAGACCGACCAAGCGCAAGGCGGACTGCGAAGGAAACATAAAAGCGACTCTTCCACTGCGACTCTGTTCTTCCGTAATTTTCCTACGACGACTTCCGTTCCCTGCTCTTGGATTCGCGCGGATTGACGACGGTCAATCCATACTTGCGGATTTTGCGAGCTAGCAATTTTCGATCAATTCCCAACAACCGAGCGGTAGCGCTCTGGTTGTAAAATGTTTCTTTGAGTGTCCGTTGAATGTGCGTTTTTTCCACGTCCGACAAAGTCGGCCAAGCCTCCGTCGATTCAATCTCGACGGAGAACGCCCGATTCTCCGGCAATTTCGCCGCGTGCGGCGTAAAGCGTGCCGAAGTTGTGACGGGCGACGAACTGCCCGCTTCCATTTCCAATCGAGTGTGCGGGCCATCATTCCGCGAATGCGTTTCCGCCGGGCCACGATCTTCCGCGATTCCGGGACGTTGACCACCGGGCAGGGGTGCGCGGCGATTTAGCTCGGCCGATTCATTCGACCCACCCTCGACCGCTTTCACAATCTCGGGGAAGCACTCCGAACCAAGAATCAATCCGGTCGCAAACACAACCGCCCGCTCAATCAGATTTTGTAACTGGCGAATGTTGCCCGGCCAGTCGAAGGCTTGCAACAAGTGGATCGCATCGGACGAAAGCTTCATCGACGGCGAGCCATTTTCAACGGCCGCCTTCGCGAGAAAGTGTTCCGCCAAGACGGCAATGTCGTCGGGTCGCTCGCTGAGTGATGTCGTCTCCAGCGATACGACGTTGAGTCGATAATATAGATCGAGTCGGAATCGACCGGCACGAACTTCAGCTTCTAAATCACGATTGGTTGCCGCCACAACGCGAACATCAATCGGGATCGAATCGAAGCTGCCAACCGGCGTGACTTGACGTTCTTGCAAAACACGAAGAAGTTTGGCTTGTAGTTCGAGGTCGAGTTCGCCAATTTCATCGAGGAAAATCGTCCCACCTTCGGCGGCGCGAAAACAACCCATCGAACTATACTGGGCACCGGTGAACGCACCCTTCACATGACCAAACAATTGGCTCGAAAACAGCCCACTTGGCAAGGCGGCACAATTGACGGGAATGAACGGTTTTTTGGCACGCGTGCTTTGCGTGTGAATCGCCCGGGCGACAAGTTCTTTGCCGGTCCCGCTCGGGCCGTGAATCAAAACGCTATAGCGAAAATTAGCCAACTGCGCAATCCGCTTGCGAACGCGTTGCGTCCAAGCCGATACACCGAGGATCTGTTTTTCGCTGGAAGAGGCCATGTAACGTAGCTGCGTACTAGAGTTTCACTCGGTTGGCAATTTCGGAATCGACATTCAATCCCCCGCAGGAGAGTGTCGGTGCAGGTTGCCACGAAGAGTCGCGAGTCATTTCAGCCGAAAAGGCGAAATTTCGCGATAATAGGGCAGGAGAAGTTTGGTCAGCGCGGCCATAGCCAGCGCCCGATTGCGACCGAAATTCGGCCGAACGCACGGTATTGGTCCAGGTCATTAACCGCCTCACAATTCTCTAAATCCGAAAAACTTCGCCTAATTGGCACAACTATCACAACCCATATCTCTATCATGTACAAAAACTGCGAACGACGCAAACGCATTTTTGACATTTTGGGCAAGTTTTTCGGTCAAAATTGGACCAGGCGTTGGCGAACTCTTCTTTCTGTAAGGCGTTTCAGGTCAATGGATTAGGTATTCACTTCGGATCGAAAATTGTTTTTTCTGCGGTTCTCCGGTGAGACAAACCTGTCCGGCTTTGTCGCGACCATTGATCCTTAGGATGACTGAGTCAGTTGTTGCAGCTCGTTCACCGACAACAGGTTGCGTCGATTGCGGCGGTTTCGCAAAACCGTGAGCCAGAATCCCAGACCACCAATTCCGAGCATCACTATGCTACTCGGTTCAGGCGTCGCGGCGAAGTTGTCAAGTTGTGCGTTTCCACCGAGTTCGAAGCCAAACTGGCCGATGTCCGTGAATCCCCAGCCCAAACTTTGACCGAAATCTTGTTGGAAGTTATCGAGATTGTATGAGCCAAGAGCATTTCCGTCCATCTTCAGCGTCGCTACGTTCGTTCCGAAATTCCAATCGACCGACATCGTGTGGAATTGGTTCGGGTTGAAATTGGAGATCGTGTTGGAGGCCAAAGTTTCATAGGCGGTTCCCGTCAAACCAATCTTCGCATCCAACTCCCACGTTCCGGCTGGCGTCAATTCCGCCCACAACAGTCCGACATTATCCATTGTCGTGCCTGCTGAGAAGGTCGTATTCTTCAACATCCCCAAGCCGACATGATCGCCGCTGTTCACACCCGTGTTGGGCTTAACATCGGCTTGCACCCACCAAACTTCATTGGCGACTCGATCATTGGTTAGGGCGTGCCAGGAGTCGATATAGCCTAATTTAACGCTCGTGTTCCCAGAGTTGTCGGTGACAATTCCGTCCCCGTTTCCGCTGTCGGTCAAGGCGAGTGTCGTGGAACCTTTCCAAGGATAAGGAACGCGACCATTCGCCAACCACCGGTTGGATGGTACTTGCGTCGTGGACTCGGGATGCGTGTTGACAAGTTGCGTCCCGTTCTGACGATTGTCCGGCGCGGCGTTATCAAGATTGAAATGGTCGCCCGCATAATAGTAGTCGGTTGTTTGACCCCAGCTAAACGTAGTCGCTAGTGCCGACTCCGTCGACCAACAGGTGAACAGCGTCGCGACGACTGCGGCAAGAATCTTGAATGTGCGTGGCATAATGTTTTCTCCGGACAAAAATTGGGGCAACGTGATTGAGGTAGTTTGGTTTCAGGCGAAAGGTTTTTAACGGGTCAAGGGAGTGAACGAGGTAGCGTGGATTTGGCGGTGTTCACTCAACCTTCCGCCCGACAGTTGGCATCCGTTTACGAAGCGTGTTGGGCGGCCGTGACGAGCCACGAACTTTCCAGCGGCTTGCAGAAGTACATTTCCGCGCCCGCACAACGAGCCGTGATCTCGTCTTGTTCCTCGTACTCGTCGCTGACGAGATAGACGGGGACGCCCGGATAAAGCCAACGCAACATCGCGAGCAGATCGGGGCCGGAAATGTCGGCCAGCTTCATGTTGACGATCCACATCTCGGGTGCGGGCGACGCGGCCCGGCGAAGAGCCATCCGGCCACTCTTGAAAATCTCAACTTGCATTCCTTCGCGTTGGAGATTCTGCGTCAGTTTCGAGTAATCGTCGGGACGTGAATCGACGATCAGAACAGTCCTTTGTCCGGTTTTTTGAACGGGATAAACCATAGCCTTGCCTCGCATAGAATTGAGAACTGTGAAATGTTCGCCGCGACCCTGCGTCGAACGGAACGATCCACACTCGGCGTGTTGAACTCGTTCTTTCCGGAAACAAATAAAAGCGAACCGTGTGCCATTCGTGAGAAACGCGACGCTGACGCGGCGCAAGTGCAAGCCGCACAAGGAGAAGAAATTTATTTCGCGCGCCGAGAAAAATGGCCCGCGTTTTTTAGAGAAAACTCAACGGGTTAAGGCGACCCAGTATCGGCCCAAAATGACCCAAACGAACTGGGGTATATTGGTGCCACTATCGGGTCGTTTTGACCCACCCAGCTAAATCTCGTGTCGGCCGTCGCAATTTTTCGAAAGTGGTTCGCAGAACGACAGAGTCGTTGTCGGACTTGCTCCTAACCGAACAGCTTACGCTGCAAGGCTTCGATGCGCGGGGCCTGTGCTTGCAGGCCGTCTGAGAGTTTTTCCGCGCGGAACAGGGTCGGCTCGACGAAGACGCGGGCCAAAGGGTCGAGTTGCGACTGGCTGGCAATCTTTTTGAGAAGTCGCCGATCCGACCGATTGAGTTCGTGCGCTTCGCACAAACTTACAAACAAATCCTTCGGGCTGTTGTAGCTTCGCTTGCGATCCTGCTTGGCTAAAAGGCGGGACAGAATCCAAAATCCAAAGATCACTAGCACCAAGACGCCGAACAAAAGCAACATATCCGTGAGGTGCAACTCGGATTTTTCACCTTGGAAACCGCTTCCCAATTCTTTCCATAGATCGGCCTTGGCCGCGAATAGAGTGAAATTCAGGTTCATTGCGCGGCCCCCTGCGTGTTGTCGATTCCCGATGAGTTCATCCGTTGGTCTCGATCCGGTCGGCTGTTGTCGTCGCTTTCAGTCGGTCGCACGGAATAGGGTGCGAACGCCGGATTGCGGCGGGTGATCGTAATGAGACTGTCCTCGGCCGACTCTTGTACAATCATCGAGCGGTCGAAGAAGGCCTCTCGCAACGCAATGCAGGCGGCTTCCGAGTCGCACAGCGACAGGGCTTTGGCGGCTTGCGTCCGAATGACGTAGTCGTCGTCGGTCAACAGCGAAATCGTTTCCAGTTCGACCTTGTAAACATTCTGCATGGCCGTCGCCATTGCCAAAGCGCGCAGTCGTCGCGTGCGGGAAGGTGTTTTCAGTTCCGCCGCCAATTGTTCACCGACGAGCGGATCGACCTTGGCCACCAGCTCGCACGTCGTGCGGCGATGTTCGTCATCCAAGAGATCAAAAGTTTGCAAGAGCTTTTTGAATGTGAACTCTTCGAGTCCCTGCCGAACGGCCTGACGAACCGGTTCGAAGGGACTTTCCATGAGATCGACTAATTTCGTGAGGGCACCGGGGATCCCTCGCGGTCGCAATTGCAAGGCAATGTGAGCCTGCACGAGTGGGTCGGAGTCTTTCAAGGCTCGCAACGCGAGGGCGTTCGATTGTGCCCCGTTAAACTGTGCGAGCGATTCGGCCGCCGCCCGACGTCCACCAACTTTGCCGGAGATCAACAGCCTCTCGATGATTTGATAAACGTCCTGGCGGTTCATGCTCGACCGGACCGCCAACTGCACGGCCGAATGTTGGCCCGCATCGTCGAGCGTACGGATCAGGTCGTGGTCGGGCTTGAGCCAAGCGATCGAGTCGATTCGCTTGATGTTCATGGCGGCGGTCGCCGAAGGCTCGAAGCCGACCTTCTTCAGTAAGTACTCGACGAACTTCGGATCGGCCCGTTTGGCCAACGCACTCAATCCGACCGACGGTGCTTTGGGGTCGTCGAGAAAACTAAGCAGCAGCCGCATCACGCCACTCCGGGGGCTGCGGGCGAGCAGATCGACCATCGGCACAAACGTCGGGTGGTGCGGCTCGTGCAAAACCTGTTTCAGCGTCGAATTCTCTCGATTGACCAGCAGCAAGAAGGCTTCGAGAACTTCGTGCCGCCGGTGTTTGCTGAATCGCTGAACCGATTTGTCCAAGGCGGAGATCACGTGTTCGCGAACCAAGTTCGGGTCGCGGCGATTCTTACCGTCACGCGGCTGGGCCAGTTCGTCATAGAGTAATTCGGCCAATTTCAGCAGCGTTTCGGCGGCCAGTTCTTTGTTCGGGTGGGCCTCGTCCTCCGCCGCGTTGATCAAAGCGGGCATGAGATCATATTCCAAAAACCACAACGCCGCCTGACAGCCGTTCACACAAAGTTGATGGTCGGACGAAAGAACCGCGTCCCGCAGCACGGCTGTCATGCGACTGTATTTTTCTTGTAGAATGTCTTTCCAGCGATCATTGATCGTGTGGAGCCGCTTGATAATCTCCCGCTGACCAGGAACATTATGACGATCCAGAATCGCTCCGAGCGCAGCCTCTTGCACGGCGGTATCGGCGCAGTCCAACGCCGGAACGAGAAGGCTTGTAACCGCCTCGTTCTTAGTCTTCGTCAGAAGTTCGAAGGTCGTCGTTAAACCGTTGCTCACGTCGCATCCTTTCGGGGCAATTGGCCACCGGGAATCCAGCGTTGGCCGACAGGGAGTCCCAACATTCGCGTTGGGAACCGACCGAGGGCTATGCAACTGTAGGCCATTTTTTTCTAAGGGTTCCGGCCAATGCCCTTAAAGCACTACAGACTGCCATTTTCTGTCGAGCGATCCACGACGCTTGATTTAACCGAGCCGAGAGAGGAAACTGAACATATCCCGATTTCGGCTGCTTTTTATTCCCACGACCGTCAATCGCGGTACAATCCCACCCCATCGACAACTCCCACCCCTTCAAACTCGGAACTTAACAATGTTGCCGATTCCTCTCCATGCGCCGGAAGTATTGAACCGCGAGTACTTGGAACTGCGGGCACTCTTGCTCCAAGCCGCCGCGAAATTGGATCGCATAGATCGGGCGGTGGGCGATGTTTCCGCCGATCCCCGCCGCCAACAAATCGAAAAAGGTCTGTCGATTTTACAACTTCGCCATCCCGACCGGGCGGAACAAATCCAACTTCTCTTTTCGCTGCCCTACTTAGAAAACTGGCGTAAGGATTTCGGTTTGAAATAGAGTCCAGCGTTTTTGGACGAGAGAGGGAAAATTCGCCACGAAGCCACGGAGAACACAGAGGTACGAAGACAGAGTTAAAGACAAAAAGAGAAAAGATAAAGGTCGATGTTTGTCATTGCTCTTAATAGCCGTCGGACATTTTTCATTTTCTCCCCATTCATCATTCATCGTTTCCCCCCGTTTCTCCCATGTACTACTTCGATCCCCACATCCACATGGTCTCGCGGACCACGGACGATTACGAAACCCTCGCCAAGATGGGCTGCGTCGGCATGAGCGAGCCGGCCTTTTGGGCCGGCTTCGACCGTGGCAGCGTCGATGGCTTTCGCGATTACTTTCGCCAACTGACCCAATTCGAGCCAAAGCGAGCGGGCTGGTACGGCCTGCAACACTTCACCTGGCTCTGCATCAACGCCAAGGAAGCCGAGAACGTTTCCCTCTCCCGCGAAGTCATTGCCATGATCCCCGAGTTTATCAATCAGCCAGGCGTTCTCGGCATCGGTGAGATCGGGCTGAATAAGAATACCAAGAACGAGTCGATTATCTTCATGGAGCATGTGCAGTTGGCCGAAAAACTGCACGAGCAAATTCTGATTCACACGCCCCACCTTGAAGATAAATTTCGCGGCACGAAAATGATCCTCGATATGTTGGCCAGCTTTTCGCAACTCGAACGCAGCCGCGTCCTCGTCGATCATGTGGAAGAACACACGATTCGCGAAGTCCTCGAGCAAGGCTATTGGGCGGGCATGACGTTATATCCCGTCAGCAAATGCACGCCCGAGCGGGCCGTCGATATGGTCGAGATGTACGGTCCGGAGCGGCTGCTCGTAAATTCGGCGGGCGACTGGGGACCATCGAAGCCGACGGCCGTGCCCGACTTTATTATGGCAATGCGGCGACGTGGTCACGCCGATTCGGTCATTCGACGTGTAGTCTACGACAACCCGGTCGAGTTTTTTAGTCAAAGCCGCAACTTCCATTTCACGCCGCCGGATGTGTTGCAAGGGGCTGGCATTTGAGTTAAGAAAACTTGCCGCACCACATCCTTGAATCGCTCGTTATTCATTCGTTGGAACCAACCATTTTAACAGAAGGGTTATCATGAAACTTTCCGCTCTCGCACTTACACTCTTCGCCCTCCTCGGGTCTTGCGGACTTGCATCCGCCGAAGACAAGGCCGCTGTACCCGCCAAAAAATCCATCGTCATGATCGCGGGCAAGCCGAGTCACGGGCCGGGCGAGCACGAGCACAACGCCGGAGTTCAACTCTTGGCCAAGTGCCTGAACGAAACAATCGGCGAACAAGTCGAGGTCAAAGTTCATCTCAGTGCGGAATGGCCCAAGCCAGAAGAGTTCGCCGCCGCCGACACGATTGTCATTTATTCCGACGGTGGTGGAGGTCATCCCGCCGTTCAACAAGAACACCTGCTGCAATTGGGCCGCGAAATGAAGCGGGGCTGTGGTTTCGTTTGTCTCCATTACGCCGTCGAGCCTGCTTACGAAAAAGCAAATTGGCCCGACCCGAA
>JAYUFG010000339.1:0-4562 GCA_043738845.1 Planctomycetaceae bacterium | reverse complement strand
CTCGTTTTACGCCCGTTGTCCGTTTGCCGTCGAGCGTTGCAGCAGCGACGAGCCAAAGTTGACATCCACGACGGTTGGAAAGTTGGCCTGTCACGTCGATGTGACCACGACCCCTCGTCACGCTGTTGCTGGAGAATCGACCCATGCCTAAACTCGCCCCGCAACCGTCTCAAAAAAAGGTTCCACCTTCGGAGCAACCGCTGCTTGAAGTCCGCGACCTACAAGTTTATTTCCCGTTTCATCGCGGGCCATTTTATCGACGAGAAAAAGGTTTCATTCGGGCGGTCGATGGAATCAGCTTCACCGTGCGCGCGGGAGAAACGCTGGGGATCGTCGGCGAAAGCGGCTGCGGAAAATCGACCGCCGCTCGGGCGATCTTGAATCTTGTGCGGCCAACCAGCGGAGAAGTTTTTTGGGAAGGCCGACCAATCGCCGGGCTTTCTGATCGGGCAATGCTCCCCTTTCGGCGGCAAATGCAGATGATCTTTCAAGACCCGTTCGCGTCGCTCAATCCACGCATGACCGTAGGGGCTATTGTCGGCGAACCAATGCGGATCTTCGGCCTGCACGATGCACGAAAACGCAAACTGGAAACGATGCGGATTCTCGATATGGTCGGACTCAACCCACGATTTCTCAACCGTTATCCGCATGAATTCTCCGGCGGCCAGCGGCAAAGAATTGGGATCGCCAGGGCGTTGGCGGTGCAACCGAAGTTGATTATATGCGACGAGCCGGTGTCCGCACTTGACGTTTCCATTCAGGCGCAGGTTATCAATCTGCTGCAAGACTTACAGCGGCAACTTGGCTTGGCGTATGTGTTCATTGCCCACGACTTGTCGGTCGTGCGGCATATTTCGGATCGGGTCGGCGTGATGTACCTGGGCAAAATTGTGGAACTCGCTCCGGCGGAGCAGTTGTACAAAAACCCCCGTCATCCTTACACACAGGCGTTGCTTTCGGCCGCTCCGCTCCCCGACCCGGCGGCCGAACGAGCGCGAAAGCGAATCGTCCTGACAGGCGAAGTCCCGTCGCCGGACAAAGTTTACGCGGGCTGTCGCTTCGCCGACCGCTGCCCAATCGCTCAGCCGGAATGTCGCGTTGATTCTCCGCCACTGTTGGGTCATCCGCACGAGGTCGCTTGTTTTTTGGCGCAGGAAAAAAGTAAAAGGAGTTTATCCGAATGAAGTAATATTGCTGCACCCGCCCCGGCCGGGGCGAATTCAAATGACGTCATTTTAAACGATAACCGATGTCTCATTTTCGCATCAATCAACAAAGCCGATTCATAATGCGAACTCCAATTCATCATCGCGCATTCACGGTCATCGAGTTGGTCGTGGTCATCGCGATCGTTGCGACTCTTTTGACAGTGTTGGTCGTCTGGATCGTGCGAACGCGGGAGAACGGTAGGACGACGCAATGCACTCGCAATCTGGGCAATTTGGTGATCGCAATGAAGAGCCATCTTGACGCATACAAACGTTTTCCTCCCTGCTCGACGCTCATTTTGACGAACCGATCCGATGCACAGGATCCGCCGCCCTTCAATCAACAACAACTGGGAACGGCCGCCGCATCGGGCAACATCGTGGCGGGCGACGCCGGATATGGTTGGGCCGTCATGGCTTTGCCGTACATCGGTGAAACGCGGCTTTATACGAAAATCGCCGCCGCGTCAGGAAAGTTTCGAGCGGAGCCGGCCTTTAGTGACAAAATGGTGGACACTGCAAATTTGCTCGACGGAAAAACGTACAAGCGACATTTATCGACGTTTCCGATTACCGCGTTTCAATGTCCGAGTTTTTCCGGCGGTCAGTTTGTGACCGCGAATAAGAATGAAACGGTTTACGACTGTTGGAAAGGCACCGACGTGCAGGGGAATCAATACGGCGTCGCGATCTCGAATTACGTGGCGACGACCGCGACGCATATCGAGTGCATGAAACCCTTTCCCAATCCCAAAACGGGCGAGCGTCCCAACGGCGGACTCGTTCCCGCCCAGGACGAAAGCACCGACATGAGTCGGGCGAAATATAATTCAAAGAAGGCGATTTTCACGGAAACCAAAGAGCCGTTCTTTTCTTCTTGGTACGACGGAAGTGCCTCGTGGACGGTTGCCATTTGGCCCAACGGAAAAATCCAACCCATCAAAGACGCAAAAGAGAAAAAATGGATTATCGACAAGTCGAGCAAAGACGCCGATCAACAGCCCCTCGCTCGAACGTCGATTGACATGGGTCCAAAAAACGCCAATGACCCGACATGCTATGCGACGTCGAACGTCGTTAAGACGGTACTGACCAACTATCAGGGAACGACGGACTGGAAGTGGGGACCGAGCAGCGATCATTCCAGTGGCATCGTCAATCACGCCTTTTGCGACGGAGCGGTTCGTCCCGTGGCCAAGGACATCGAGCCGGACATCTACATGTGACTTTTTTGTCGCCCCGACGGACGTGTTCTCTTCCCATACGACTTCGATTAACAATTTTAGGACAATTCCTCCGCCCCGGGTGGTTTCGCGAACCCGTATTGTGTTCGACGGGTTACGCGGAGTACCGCTTCACCCGTGGTTACAGCCCGTCGCCCCGGCCGGGGCGAATGCAAACAAATCAATTCGTTAAACTGTTACGACAATTATGAACTTACTCAGCGGCCGTTATGACTTTTGATCCCCACGCTTATGGACCAACCTTTGCGCCGTTTTTGGTTGACGTCGAATTGAATTCTTTGGGGCCGGGCACGGGCGAAAAAACTTCATTGATCCGTGACCTGCACACGCTGTCGCTTGAGGCGGCTTTTGCACCGCACAAAATTCGTGATCGAGACATGGCCGCTTGTTGCTTGGCCGGGTTGTGGTTGCTGCATGAGGATCTCGATGCGTCCCATCGAATCAGTCAGGAAATTGAAACGCCGACCGGCGGATTTTGGCACGCGATCATGCACCGCCGCGAACCGGACTACGACAATGCCAAGTATTGGTTCCGACGAGTGGGCCAGTATCCGATTTACGAAATGCTCCACGCTGCGGCCCGAGAATTGACGTCGCAATCACCATTGGCCACCGACAAGGCGACCGCGTTTCTCAGAACTCAATCATCGTGGGATCCGTATCGGTTTGTCGATTTGTGCGCCGCAGTTGCCGCCGGACGATCAAAATCCGAGCGGCTGTGCCAAGAAATTCAACGGCGGGAATGGGAACTCCTCTTCGATTTTTGTTATCGACAAACGGTGTAACAGCCACAAGAAAACAATCTAATATGGCGGCTTTAGTGGTCTGTCTCGGCTATGGGGTGGTGACGAGACTCTGGATGGCGAATGATTCGTGTGGATCGTTTTTGTCAGGCCGAAGGCCCAAGCCGTTCACCCAGCGAAGGGCAAACCAACGCTGGCTTACACAGAATTCGCCGCCATGCTGGTAGGGTAGCGATTTACTTCCAACTATTTTTGGAATAAATGACTAAACGCTGGTTATTTTGTTTAATTACTGCTAGGCTCACAACTTACCAAAACGTTTGGATCGATTCCAGACGAAGTTTTCCGGGATGCTCGGCTTGCAAATTGGTTCGCTTTTGCGGCTTAAATCAGGTCCGATAATTCCATCGTATTGCCGGTGATTGATCGCCGACAACGATACCAATTACTTATAGGGAGAACGCTAATGAGGTTTAAATTGCCAGGTTTTACCACCTTGGCGGCGTTGACGGTGTTTTTACTTGCGGCGCGCCTTCGCTACGCCGATATCCAACCCGCTCAGTGCCTTTGTGATCAACCCTGACGGGGCTTACTCCCCGTCCAACGAATGGTCGGACGTTAAACCCGCTTGGTTTACCAGCAGCCCCGTGACCGGTGCCACGCCAGTCGCGGCTGGTACGACTGGAGCCAACAGTCTCTTGTTTGCCGGTTTAGCTAGGGATACGCCGACATCGCAGCCCGAACTGTACCTCATGTACGATTACCTCGGGCGCACCAATCCACCGGTTAAAAACAATGAGTTCATGGGTTCAATCAGCTTTCCGCTGTCGATCGGTGGGGTCTCGCAAAACTCGACCGTAACGTTCCGAACCGTTTCAAATTTCACCAGTCTAGGAACATTAACCCCAACCAATTTTTGGACCGCTACGGTGAGCATCAATGGCGGCGCTCCAGTATCTGCGGCGAGCCTGGGGATCGAAGCCGGACTCTTCCGAGGCACGACACCGGTTAACGCGCTGTGGGGTGTAACCGCTGGCAGCCCATTTCACACAATCCAGCACGAGTTAATTGAACTCGGTGTGCCGCTGGTAATCACTCCCGCGTTCGTTACCGCAGGCGGCGTGACTAGCCCTTTCACTGCTACGGGTTCGGGTGTCGACGGCTATTCGAGCGATGCCGCGTTTTGGAGTAGCAACATCAACGACAACTCTGGTGATCCACCCGCCAGCGGCGGGAGTTTCACCATCAATCCGGACGGGTCGACGGGTATGGCTCATACCATAAAAATTGCAACATCGAGCGATGCTTAGGCGAAGAGTTCGGCGCCGCAGCAGCGGAAGAATATCCCGCGCATGAGGCTGGGC
>JAYUFG010000338.1:0-4566 GCA_043738845.1 Planctomycetaceae bacterium | reverse complement strand
GAAAGACGGCGTGATCTCGTTTCTCAAGTTGATCACCTATCGCCGTCCGAAACAGCTCGTGATGAAATCGCCGACGCACACGGCGAGAGTGAAAATTTTGCTGGAGATGTTTCCGCAGGCGAAGTTTATTCACATTGCCCGCGACCCGCACGTGATTTTTCCTTCGACCGTGCGGCTGTGGAAATCGCTGTATCCGGTGCAGGGATTGCAGGTTCCGACGTTTAAGGGGCTGGAAGAATTTGTGTTTCAGTCGTTCGAGCGGATGTATCGCCAATACGACGAACAAAAGCACCTAATTCCGCCGGGCAATTTGTACGAGGTTCGGTATGAGGATTTAGTCAAGGATCCGGTCGGACAAATGCAGGCAATCTATCAACAATTGCACCTGCACGACTTTGAAGCGATCCGTCCGGCTTTGGAAAAAGCGGTGGCGACCAGCAAAGAGTATCGCACGAACCGTTATGAGCTTTCGCCCGAAATCAGCCAGCAGATTGAAAGCCGCTGGGGGAAATACTTGCGACAATTTGGCTACGCGACCACCGGGGAAGGTGCGAAGCGGGAGAGTGGAAACGCGGGCGTGCCAGCGGGAATACGGTAGGAACTTCGTCGGCGTCCAAGCACCGGCTTGGTGGAAAATAACTTGGAAAATGTCGTTCTATACACCGGGCCGGGGAATCTTTTTTCCCTTGAGTTGATACACATACGCCAAGACCTCGGCGACGGCGGCGTACATCTTGTCGGGGATCGGGTGATTGAGATCGACCTCTTTGAAGAGGGCCTGGGCCAGCGGCTTTTTCTCGATAATCGGGATTCCATTTTCCAAACCGAGGCGGCGAATCCGCTGCGCCAAGACGCCCGCCCCTTTCGCCACGACAATCGGAGCGGCCATTTTTGTCGGGTCGTATTGAATCGCAATCGCCAACTCGGTCGGGTTGGTGATAATCACGTCGGCCATGGGGACCGCGTCTGAGAGGCGGTTCATAATCAGTTGTCGTTGCACTTGTCGGCGGCGGGAGATCATTTGCGGGTCGCCCTGCATGTGCTTCATTTCCTCGCGGACTTCTTGCGACGTCATTTTCAAGTCTTGTTCATGCTTCCACCATTGAAAGCCATAGTCGAGGACGGCCAATATCAGCAAGCATGAACTGATCTTGATGCAGGTCCACAGGACGATGTCGGTCAGAAACATGGCCAACTGTGGAATGTCGAATGACGAGGCGGCGAGGATTTCTTTCTGACGACTCACCAAACTGAAATAGGCGACGGTCGCGACGATCACCAGCTTCACCATGCCAAACCCCAACCGCACAGCATTGCTCAAGGAAAAGATGCGGCCGAAACCGGCGAGCGGGTCAAGTCGCGAGATGTCAGGAATCAGTTTTTCAGGCAGCCACAAAAATCCGGTCTGAAATACGCTGACCGCAATTGCGATCACGAACAGAATCCCGAGCGGGGGCAGCATGACCTTGGCCAAGTTCCAAACGGTGGCGTTCCAATGATCGGTCACGCGGGGGATGTCGGTTTCAAGCCAGGCTTCGCCCAACTGTTGATGGGCGAAGCCTGCGAAGAACTCGACGATCCCGCCCCCCAACATCAAAATGATGCACAACGCCGACAGCACGACGACCGACGAAGTGAGGTCCTGACTGAGCGCAATCTGTCCCTCTTCGCGGGCTTGTTCCCTGCGATGCGGGGTTGCGTCTTGTGTTTTATCTCCCTCACCCTCGGCCATGAATATGTTTTAATTATTTTGTAGTGGTGATTGATTCAGGTTCGCATATTGTCGTCTTTCGCTCCGCGAAAGGACGCGCTGTGTTGGGCACAGCATTTCTACAATTGCAACCTCATGCTGCGTTCTCTGGGAAAATACAAATGCGTGCTTTCGCGGAGCGAAAGACGACAAAGGCGTTTACGAACTTACGACCGCCCGACTTTGTAAACTATCGAGGAGGATTTCGAGCGTCGGTTCGACTTGCTCAATAAACACCCACACGATGGCACTGATCGTGATCATCATGGTGACGAACGTGACGAGTGCGCTGAGAGTGAACCCGATCGCGAGAATGTTTAGCTGCGGCAGCGTGCGGCTGATGAAGCCGAGTACGAGCGTGGAGAGGAGGAGCGCGACCATTGCCGGTGCGGCGGCACGAATGCCCAACACGAAACTTTGTGTGAGGAGATGAGTGACGGTCGCGGCGACCGAATCGGCAACGCCCGCTTGACCGGGTGGAATTTTAGCGAACGTCCCCAGCAGCCCATCCAAAACCATGCGGTGTCCTCCCAGAATGGCAAAGACGGACATCGTCACAAGAAATAGGAACTGCGAGAAGATGGGGACATTGTCATCGAAGCCGGGGCTGAAGACATCGGCCAGGGTCATTCCGCTCATCTGGCTAATAATCTGGCCGGTCATTTGCACGCCGGAGAATAAGAGCATGATTCCGACGCCGAGTGCGACACCGATCATAAGCTCGCTGGCCATCACAATCGCGTAGTTCATCAAATCGGCTTGGGCTTCAAAACCGGCGGTCGTTTGCAAAGGGGTGATGAGCAGGGCGAGCGTGATGGCCAAAAAGCCCCGCACGACCATCGGAATTTCTTGCGTCCCGAAGATCGGCGCGGTCATCACTAGTCCACTCAGCCGGGCGAGGACCACGGTGAATAGTAAAAACTGATCGAGGAGATGTTGGATGAGGAAAGGCACGGGGGGCGGAAAATCCGAAATACGAAGTACGAAATCCGAAACAAATACGAAAATTCAATTTCAAAATGGCGAGCCGGAGGGCGTTAGCCCCCGGTGTGAACCGCAAATTCGCTTCAACTCTGGGGGCTAACGCCCACCCGCTCAGCTTGTAGGCCAGGTACCCCGTACCTGACAAAACATCGGGCAATCAACCTTGTCAGGTACGGGGTACCTGACCTACGGGATTCAAAAAATGGAGATGGTGGTGGAACGAGCTTATAGCGATTGGGGGATTCCGGCGAAAAGTTGTTGGGTGTATTCGATCATTTGCGAAATGAGCCAAGGGAGCGTTAGGCTGAGAATCAGGACCATTGCCACGAGCTTGGGGACGAAGGCGACCGTTTGTTCTTGAATTTGCGTCAGGGCTTGAAACAGACCGATAATCAAGCCAACCAGCAAGCCGCCGACGAGTATCGGCGAGCTAACTAGCAGCATCATCACGATGGCTTGGCGTCCCAAGTCGATGGCGGATTGAACGTCCATGAGGGAGGTGAGGGTGGTCTGGTGAGGGGTGAGTGAAAGCGGTCCCGCTTAGCCGCCGCGTCCACGCGGCAGATTCTTGATCACGGCGATCACCCCGTGGTTTCGGTCGTGGACGACCGGGCTAAGCGACAAGGCTGGCCCCTTCGCGATTACGGTGTGGCAACGTCGCTATGTAAACGGTTGAAAACTGTCGAGCAACATGCCGACGACAAGGTGCCAACCATCCACAAGGACGAATAGCAATAACTTAAACGGCAACGAAATCAACGCTGGCGGCAACATCAACATGCCCATCGAGATCGTGACGCTCGCCACCACAATGTCGAGAATCAAAAACGGCAAGTAGATTTGAAAGCCGATCAAAAAGGCGGTCTTCAATTCGCTCAGCATGAACGCGGGCAACAATGCGGCGAGCGGCACATCGTCGTAACTTTGCGGCGTCGGCGTGTCGGGCGGAAGATACTTGTAGAACATGTGGACGTCTTCGCTGTTGCCCGTCCGCTCGATTTGCTCCGACATGAACCGGCGGATCGGCTTGATTCCCCGCTCCCAGGCTTCCTCAATCGTGATTTGTTTCGACGTGTAGGGATGAATTCCATCATCGTAGACTTGTTTCCAGACGGGCGACATGATGAGCAACGTGAGGAACATCGTGATCGCGGTAATGACTTGGCTCGGCGGAAGCTGTTGCGTGCCGAGGGCTTGGCGCAGTAGACCCAACACGACGATCATCCGAATGAAACACGTCGTCATCAACAGGATTGACGGGGCGAGACTTAGCACGGTCAGGAGCAGCATCACTTGGATCGCGCTGCCCATCCCTTCGGGACTGGTCCATTTCTGTGGCCCGCCGCCGAGAAAACCCTGCACATCAATTTTCGCATCACGGTTCGCCGGTTCTTGAGCGGTTGCGTCGTGTGAACTACTGACGAGGAGTAATACCGCGAGGATTGCGCCCGCAATGAGCGACCAGCGGGAAGGAAGGGAACGTAATTGACGTTGAGGCGTCGGCTGGGTGGGAAGCAACGTGTTGGAAGCGGAACGAGGACGTCCTTTCGCGGAGCGAAAGACGACAATGAGCGACGTGGCGATTCTAGGCAGCAGGTTGTTGGGTAGCGATTTGTTACTCATTGCCGATCTCCTGATCCAAAGGAGCATTAACAACCCGTTGCATTCCTCGGCGGGGCTTGGCCGCATCGGTTGGTTTGTCGGTGGTGAACTGTTGCAAGAGGCTGCGAAATGTGTTGGTTACGCTGTTGGGCTGAGTTTGTTTGCAGAGGCCAAGGAGCCGATCAACTTCGAGCGGATCGGTCACTTCGGACAAGGTTTCCATTCCGCCG
>JAYUFG010000337.1:0-12114 GCA_043738845.1 Planctomycetaceae bacterium | reverse complement strand
GATTTTTTCTGGTCAGCAAGACGTGCCCGTAGCTCAACTGGATAGAGCGTCGGCCTCCGAAGCCGAAGGTTACAGGTTCGAGCCCTGTCGGGCATATTATTCTTTTTGGGGTAGTTCACGTGGGTTGCCGTGGTTGCAAGCAGCCATCCCTTTCAAGGGTTTTTAATTTAGCCTAAACTTCGTCGCCTGTTTAGCTTAAGCCTTTTACTCCAAGGATGGCCACATCACGCATGGAAGCGGCGACGACGATGAGTCCGCTCGCGGTTCTCTCTTTGGGAACATTACGGCGGATGTTGCCCGGCCAACCTTTGCAAGAATTGCCTGTGCAAACACCGCGCGGTTGGACACGCAAGTTGGCGATTGAGTCGCTGTTTTGGCTGGTGGTGCAAGTGGCGGCTGGCGCGCGGAATTCCGTGTTCGCCGCCTTTCAGGCCGAAGAGCAATCGGAGTAAATAAATGGGACGAGAGTCGTCTCATTTAAACGGGGGGCTGGTTGGAACCTGTGCTCCATGCTTATTGGCTTATTGTTCACGTTGGTCGGGAAGTGGGAATGTCTCAAACTCGGCCGCCCGTGAGGACGAATCAATTCTCGCGAGAGGCTGGTTGGTTTCCAAGCACGAAACGACTAAGGACCGGATCATAAATTATTGTCGTCTTTCGCTCCACGAAAGGACGTCATTTCGCGGAGCGAAAGACGACAATCGCGACAGTTATTTATTTATGATTCAGTCCTCAGCCACGTCGTGGTGACACTTTTTCGCTTTACGCCATTGGGCTATGAGTAATCTCATTAGTTGCCGGGTGATGAGTGGGGAATTCATTTCGGCTGGCATTCAATCGACGCCGTCATTCCAGCCATTGAAAGGGAGTGTAATGCAATTCACGACGAACTTGACAAACTTAATAAGTAGCACCCAATTGACATGCCCTGCGAGAAACAGCAAGGGCTGTCGTATCGTGGCTATGTGTATTCTAGTTTTGCCCGCCCTCATTGGCTGTTCCACCAAACCCCTCGATGAAATGACTACCAGCGAACTTTTCACCAATCCGCAAGTGGCCGCCCTCGTACATGCTGCCGAGACGGGCGATGTAAAAACCATTGATGAATTGGTGACAAAAGGCATTGATGTGAACGCGCGCGGCCGTGGCAACGTCACTCCATTGGTTTGCACTTATATTGCTCACAACTTTGACGGATTTGATCGCCTCTTAAAACACGGTGCCAACCCTAACTTACTCGACGCCATAGGAAGAGCAATCGTCCTTGATGCCGCAATGGACCAAGATTCGCGGTTTCTTCGCCGCGCGCTAGAGAGTGGCGGCGATCCAAATTTGGTCAACGTAGGCAACCGTTATCACATAACATCTACGCCACTTTTTTATGCAATCGGGCAGGGCCGTATGGAAAACGTACGGTTGTTGGTCGCTGCGGGTGCCAATGTTCATCAACAAGAAGACAATCATGCTACCCCTTTGTCCGAAGCACTCATTCATGGCAATTTCGAGATTGCGATGTTGCTCATCAAAGCTGGAGCCGACATTCATGCGAAGGATAGATTTGGAAAAAATGCCGTGGCACGTGTCAACACTCGAGCCTGGGCACTTGACACTCCCAACGGAAAGCAATCGTTTCGCGAGCTAATCGCGCTCATGAACTCGATGGGTGAGAAAATTCCGCCATACGATGACTGAAGGCCCATGCAGAAATTACTTTTACAATTTGATTTCGTTCAATTCCCTTCGTCGTTGCTTCACTCCTAAATACTGTTTTTAACTCTGTCGCTGGACTCACCATGAAAACACCTCGGTCGGCGGGCGGTTGGCGGGCAATTTGGTACACGATCAAAAAAGGTCGTGAGGCGGGCGGGTTCTTCAAACTGTGGCAGGCGATGCGATCCAAGAACGCCTGCAAAACCTGCGCACTTGGCATGGGTGGCCAAGCGGGCGGCATGGTCAACGAGACGGGCCACTTTCCCGAAGTCTGCAAGAAATCGCTGCAAGCGATGGTCGCCGACATGCAGGGTGCGATTCGGCCCGACTTTTGGCCGACATATTCGCTCCCGCAACTGCAAGCTTTTTCACCGCGCGAATTGGAACATTGCGGTCGGCTCACGCAGCCGGTGATCGCCGCCAAGGGTGAGCAATACTATCGGCCGATCTCTTGGGACGAAGCGTTCGAGCGGATCACGAAAAAACTGAAAGCGATCCGACCCGACGAATCGTTTTGGTACTTCAGCGGCCGCAGTTCCAACGAAGCGGGCTTTCTGCTGCAACTTTTCGCACGACTGTACGGAACCAACAACGTCAACAATTGCAGTTACTATTGTCATCAGGCGAGCGGTGTTGGACTGACCGCCGCGACGGGCAGCGGGGCGGGAACGATTGTTCTCGAAGATTTGGAACAGGCCGATCTGGTCTTTGTGATCGGCGGAAATCCGGCCAGCAATCATCCCCGACTGATGCGGTCCTTGATGATGGTCCGTCGCAACGGTGGCGACATCGTCGTCGTCAATCCGGTTGTCGAGTTGGGTCTGGTCAACTTCCGTGTGCCGAGCGATGTTCGCAGTTTGTTGTTCGGAACCGAAATTGCTAGCCAATATGTGCAGCCCGACATCGGCGGAGATTTGGCGTTTCTCACCGGCGTCGCCAAACGAATTGACGAACTGGGAAAATGTGACGCGACGTTTCTCGACGAACACTGCACGGGCTGGACGGAATGGCGCGATCATCTGCGGGCAATCTCTTGGGATGAAATCATCGCTAAGTCGGGCGTCTCTCGCGAACAAATCGAACAAACGGCCGAGCGATATGCTCGTGCAAAAAACGTCGTCTTCAGTTGGACGATGGGCGTAACACATCATGCGCACGGTGTCGCAACCGTGCAGACGATTGCCAATTTAGCGATGATGCGCGGGATGCTCGGCCGCCCACGAGCCGGTTTGTTGCCGATTCGCGGTCATTCCAACGTGCAAGGGATCGGCACGGTCGGCGTCACGCCGAAATTGAAGGAAGCGATTTTCGACCGCTTGCAATCGCACTTCGGCGTGAAACTTCCGACGGAGCCGGGATTGGATACGCTCGCCTGTATGGAAGCAGCAGAGGCGGGAAAATTTCGCCTAGCCGTTTGCCTCGGCGGAAACCTGTACGGCTCGAATCCCGATGCACAGTTTGCGGCGAAGGCACTCGGCAAGCTGGAAACGCTCGTCTACTTGAATACCACACTCAACACGGGCCATGCGCACGGTCTCGCGGAGGAGACGATCATCTTGCCTGTCCTCGCTCGCGATGAGGAACCGCAGCCGACCACGCAAGAGTCGATGTTCAGTTACATTCGGCTGAGCGACGGCGGGCCACGGCGGCACGAAGGGCCACGCAGCGAAATCGAAATCGTCGCACAACTGGCGGCGGCCGTGCTGGGCGATGACGGGCCAATCGCTTGGTCCACGATGAGCGACACTGACCGCATTCGCGCGGCAATGGCCAAAATCATCCCCGGCTTGGAACAGTTGGAAACCATTGGCCAAACCAAACAGGAGTTCGCCATTGAAGGGCGGCACATCGTTCAACCGAAATTCGGAACGCCCGACGGTCGGGCACATCTGTTTACGCACCCGCTGCCGGAGTTGGCTGGCACTTCGGATGAATTGCGAATGATGACGGTCCGCAGTGAGGGGCAATTTAACACGGTCGTGTACGAGGAAGAAGATTTGTATCGCGGTCAAGAACGGCGTGATGTGATCCTGGTCCATCCGACGGACATTTCACGATTGGGATTTCAGTCCGACGAAAGAATCGTCGTCCGCAACGCAACCGGCGTGATGTCCAATCTACTGTTGCGATCTTTCGACAAGATCAAGCCGGGCAACGCCCTCATGTACTATCCAGAGGCGAACGTCCTGGTCCCCCGCGCGGCCGATCCCAAATCCAAAACGCCTGCATTCAAATGTGTCCCGGTGAGGCTGGAGAAAATGACCAAGACCAATGCCCCTGCGATTTCGCGTAATGATCCGATGTTCGTTCGTTAAAGGTAACTAAATGACAGAGCCGCTGCCAGAATGGAAACCGCCCTCCGACCATGTTTTCCATGACTACATACTCGTGCTTGAACGAGCGATCATCAACTTGCGCCATCGGATCCGATACAGCGAACCGGTGGCGATTGACGAAGTTCACAATTTAATGGACGCGATCCACAATATCCCTAAAATGCTCCGGAACTACGGCGGCTGGCATATTGTCGAGAACATTGATGCCGATCTTGCTCGATATGATCGGAAATGGATCAATGATGATCAGCAGGATCGGCGCACCTCATTGTTGGATACGCTTGAAAACGCAAAGGCGGGTGATTTTGACGGCCTGTGGTAACTGTTCCCGTCAGTTAGGGTGCGCACCCCACTTATTGATGGGCATTCGGGTTGACGGGCAGTTGGGGAAAATTGTCAGGTCGCAGGCACTGACCTACGGGATAACACCGCTCTGTAACATCTGGCTCCCGTTCACGCTATAGATGGGAACTACCTTCCCGGTCAACTCCCCAATGCAGGACTAAGTGCCATGATGACCCGTCACCAACCGCTCCCTTTGGTCAACAACACGCTGAAAAACGCCTTAATCGTCAGCCTTGTTATGGCGACCCTTTTGGCGGCTTCCGGCCAAGCCTTCGCCGATGCCAAAGTCTATCAGGACACGCTCGTTTCCACCGCCTGGGTGCTGGCCAAGACCGGCGGCAAATCGTCGAGCGGGACCGGCGTATTGGTCGATGCCGAAAAGAAAATGCTGATTACGAATTTTCACGTCGTCGGCGATGCCCGCACGGCGATTATCTTCTTTCCCGAAATCAAAGATGGCAAGCCACAAGTCGAACGCAAGGGCTATCTTGACAATGTGAAGACATTGGGGATTCGGGGCCAAGTGATCGGGGTGGATCGCAAACGCGATTTGGCCGTGCTGCAATTGGACCGCATTCCGGAGAACATTAAGCCGATAACGCTCGCCAAAACGAGTGCCTCGCCCGGAGAAAATGTCGAGTCGATCGGCAACTCTGGCTCGACCGATGTCCTGTGGGTGTACACCTCGGGCGAAGTTCGGGCCGTCTACAAAAAGCAATTTAAGACTGCCTCCAGTGATCACGACTTTATGGTCTTGGAGACAACCTCGCCGATCAACACAGGCGACAGCGGTGGGCCAGTCGTCAACAAGTCGGGCGAACTCATCGCGATTTCACAAGGCATTTCTCCCAGTGCTCGGCTCGTGACGTATTCCGTCGATATTAGCGAAATTAAGGCCTTTTTGGCCGGACCGTGGAAACCGGCACCCCTGCCGATTGTTGACATTTTGGATCGGGCGGAACTAAAGTTTACAGAACACACCAGCGGCAACCTCGAAGTTCAATTTGAGCAAGACGACAAAAAGAAGCAGACCGTTTTCATCGCCAAGGACATCGAGTTCTACGAAAAGGCCGACATTCGCAAAATCTGGGCCTTGGCCGCGACCATGAAACAAGCACCCAAGACGGACGTCCTGATGAAGTTGATGGACCAGAACTCCAAGTCGAAACTTGGCTCGTGGTGCATCGAGCAGAACCAACGGGGCGAATACCTAATCGTGTTCTGTGCGAAACTCGACGCGACGGCTGCACCCGACGCCGTCCGCAGCACGATGGAATATGTGGCGAAAATCACGACGCTGGTGAAAAAGGACATCGCCCCCAAGGAAGAAGTATCGGAGAACCCGAACGACAAGATCGACGAGTGGTTGAAGAAGTAATCGGTTTCGCTCGGGCCTCTATGGCATAAACATTATCTCTTTGCACGAAGTGCTTAGCCGGTCGGCCACGACCGTTTTCCGGTCAACATTCTCTGAGCCGAAATTCGGAATACCGGTTGTAACCGACCGGCTAAGCACAAACGGTCGTTGCCGACCGGCTAAGCAAGAGCGGTGGAGCGTCATTATCTCTGGCAAAACGCTTTCGGTAACATTCTCCCCCGGTTCCCGCTTTATGAGGGTGTTCCCTTCCCTACCCTTACTCTCATTTTGCCTTTAGGAGACTTTCCCATGCCCCGTTTCATCAACCACTTTATGATTGCGGTCGTCAGTGCCAGCATCGTCGGCGGCCCGATCTTGCACGCTTCGGCCTGTGGCCACGGCGGGTCGCGTTCGTATGGCTATTCCCCATCCTACGCGCCGGGTTATGTCCAACCGCAGGTCATGTACGTGCCCACACAATCGGTTCCGACCGAATACGTCGTCGGAAACGCTCCGCAAGCGGTCGGTCAAGTTCAAAGTGCCCCGTCACAAGTTGCCATCGAGGCCAGTGGCAATATCCCCACCGGACCAGCGAACGTCGCTCAGCAAAATATCGTTCCGCAAAACGGCGTTCCCCAAAACGGCGTTCCCCAAAACGGTCCTCAACAAAACGGTCCTCAACAAAACCCTGGCCAGAACCCTGGCCAGAACCCGCTGCAAAATAACGTCCAACCAAACGCCATTCCGCAAAACGGCGGGCAAGCGAATCTTGGTCAACAAAACCTCGCTTCGCAAAACGGTGGTCCACAGCATGTTCGACAACAAAATCTGGCACCGCAAAACAACATTCCGCAAAACAACATTCAACAAAACAATGTTCAACAAACCGGTGGTCAACCGAACAACATTCAACCGGTTCGTCGCCCCGAAGTCATTCCCGGCAACAATCCCCAGAACTTTGCACAGCCGAATGTTGCACCACAGAATGGCAATGCGACCAACGCCGGAGCGTCCGCTTTGAATGCCTTGTCGGGACCAGCCACGGCCCAAAACGCCTCGTTCCGTCCAGCGGGTCCACAAGGTCCGAGCAACGTCGGGAACAACCCGGCCCGTGCTAACGGATTGGCTCAGCCGATCAACGCCGCCGTATCGAACGGGCGTAACGTCAATCCGAATGCGTCGGCGGTTAATTCCATTCCGATGAACGACGTACAACAGTTGGCCTTGCAGGGATTGGGCGGCAACGAAGTGCAGGCTGCCGCACAAGTTCAATCGGTTCCTCAAGCTCAACCGGCCGCCAATGGTCTTCCGGTTGGAGAGTGGACGGCGAAGGTCTCGGGAGATGTGAACGTTCGCTTGAGCTTGAATGCAAACGGATCGTTCACCTGGACCGCCGTCAACAAAGGTCAACCGACCGCGTTCAGTGGCAACTACGCCGTGCAGAACGGAACGATGACCCTGACCCGCTCGAACGACAATCAAAAGCTCGACGGTGCGTTTACTCCGGGCCAAAACGGCTTCAACTTTCGCCTGAAGAGTGCGAAGGACGCTGGTTTGAATTTTGTCCGGGGTTAAGGGGCAACGGTCGTGGCCGACCGGCTAAGCAAACACGATCGTGGCCGACCGGTTAAGCAAAACCAAACTTGGCCGACCGGCAATGTTAGAATAATGTGAAAATACACCACACAGCAGCGCGGCAATGTGCCGCGCTGCTGTTGTTTTGTTTCTAAAACGACACATAGATCATCGTAGTATTAGCAATTCACGGAACGATTATTACGGTTTCGCATGTTGTGGCGAATTCGCAGGGACTTTTTCTGTACCCTCTCGTCGAACGTCCCCGCGTCGGTTAGGCTAACCCAAGTACGAGGCGGCCCACAAGCTAAGTTTGAACGGACTTTCGTTGTTCGTCGCGTTGGTTATTTGACCGATGCGAAACAGCATCAACCCTGGAAGGGCCTCTCATGCTCGAAATTTCTCCCTACACGAATCTGACGTTTTCGCCAGATGATCTCTATCGTGTTCTGACCCATTCTCACACTCCGGTTTCGACCGTTCGTCCCATGAATCCGACTGAACAACCTGCCGCGTCGCAACGTGCCCGAACCAAAATTGTCGCAACGGTCGGACCGGCCTGTCGTGACGAGGACAAATTGTCGATGCTGGTCGCGACGGGCGTGGACGTGTTCCGCTTGAACATGGCCCATTCGTCGAAGGCCGAACACGAAGCGGTGATTGCCTCGATTCGTCGCGTGAGTGCGGCCCAAAATCGGCCCATCGGAATTTTGATCGACCTCGCTGGCCCCAAAATTCGCCTTGGCGAACTCAAGCAAGACCCGCTGACACTCAGCGAAGGACAAAAGGTTCGCTTCATTCGTGGGCATGTCGCCAACACGCCGGAAGAACTGACCGCGACTTACGCTCCGCTAATTGACGAACTGTCCGTCGGCAACACGGTCATGCTCGCCGATGGAACGGTCGGACTGACCGTTGAAGAAAAAGGAGCCGACTACGCCCAGTGTCGCGTCGTGCAAGCGGGACTCGTCCGAAGTCGCCAAGGAATCAATCTGCCCGGCGTGAAACTGAGCGTTCCCGCCATGAGCCAAGACGATTTCGACGCCGCTGTGTGGGGAGCGCGGATGGGCGTCGATTTTGTGAGCCTTAGCTTCGTTCGCTCGCCGGTGGAAGTTCATAGCCTAAAAGACATGTTGCGGGCATACGGTTCATCCGCCCGCGTGATTGCAAAAATTGAAAAGCAAGAAGCCCTCGACCAACTTGAAGAAATCGTGTCGGTGGCGGACGGCGTGATGGTTGCGCGGGGAGACCTCGGTGTGGAGATTGACGTTGCTCGAATGCCGATGGCGCAAAAGCGAATCATCGCGACGTGTCACAAGTATCAAAAGCCAGTTATCATTGCGACGCAAATGCTCGACAGTATGCAGCATTCGAAGCGGCCAACTCGTGCCGAAGTGACCGACGTCGCAAATGCAATTCTTGACGGCGGAGACGCCTGTATGTTGTCGGGCGAAACGGCAATTGGCCAGTTTCCTCGCGAGGCGGTCGAGATGATGCACCGTGTCGCCGTCGCGACTGAGGAGCTTTTCAAAGATCGTCCGGCGTTGCCCGTCCCGGCCATTTCCGCCCAAGGTTTGCATCCGATCAGTCACGCCGTCGTTTACGGTGCGGGCCGTATTGCCAGCGAACTGCAGGCCAAACTGACAGTCGTCAACACGAAAAGCGGTGCAACGGCGTTGGCTCTTTCCAAGCAGCGGAATTTCATTCCGACGATTGGCGTCAGCGATTCGGAAGGCTCACTCCGCCAAATGTGTTTGTACTGGGGCGTGACGCCGCTCCCGAATGCACCCGCCAATGATGGAACGTCGCTCGTGCAACACGTGAGTGATTGGGGTAAGAAAGAAGGTCATTTGAAGACGGGCGACCGGATCGTCGCCGTGACGGTCATGGCCGCCGGTGCGGGTCACAACATGGTCGTCGTGCATCAGGTCGACTAACGCCGTAATGTTTTCTCCGGTTAGCAGCGGAGCGTGATTCACCTACCGTAGCGAAAAACTTTCCTACGAAACGTTCAATTCCGATGTCGTTCTGACTATGATGGTATAGGGCATTTTTGCCTTAGCCAACCGTCGCACCCGGTGATCAGCGTCAGAAGTATCTCATGCGTATCTGTCTCGTCTCACAAGAGTATCCGCCGGAAACACCATGGGGCGGGATTGGTACGCAGACTTGGCTGAAAGCCAACGGCCTTGTCGCGCGGGGGCATGAGGTTCATGTCCTCACCTGTTCGGTCGTCGCAACGCCCGAACTGCGGTCGGAAATGCAAGACGGCGTGAGCGTGCATCGCTTGCAACCGCCGGGACACGACTTCGGCGTCTATGAGCGTCAGGCGTATTGGGTCGGTTATAGCTGGCAAGTCCTGCGTCATTTGCAAGAGATGATCGAACAACAGCCGTTCGACGTGATCGACCTGCCGGAATTCGCCGCCGAAGGTTATTGTTATCTGCTCGACCGCAATGTTTACAACTTCTGCCCCGTCGTCGTTCACCTGCACGGCTCACTCGCGATGTTCACCGAACACATGGGTTGGCCCCACCGGGGAACTCGCTTACATCAGTCGGGTTCGTTCATGGAGCGGTTTTGCGTGCAACGGGCCGACGCTCTGTGCGCGAATAGTCAGGCGACCGCCCAAATTGCGAGCAAGTTTTGCGGCGTCCGCGAGGACGCGATTGAGATTGTCCATTGCGGCGTTGATGCCGAGCAGTTCTCTGCCGTCGGCCGACAAGTAGATGTGGATCGACCCACGATCCTGTTCGTCGGCTCAATGGTTCGCAACAAAGGGCCAGACATCCTGTTAGAAGCGGTTCTCAAATTGCGAGCGAAACATCCACGGTTAAAATTACTGTTGGTCGGAGAAGACGACAAGCCGCTTGCCCTGGAAATGAAAGAAAAAGTTCGCCAAGCCGGTGCGGAGGCGAACGTCGAATTTCGCGGCTTCGTCCCGCTGACCGAGCTGCCGAACTATTATCGCTCGGCCGCGATCTTTTGTTCGCCCGCCGAATTTGAAGGAGGAACTGCGAGCGTCTATTTGGAAGCGATGGCCTGCGGTTGTCCTCCCGTCGTCAGCACGGCGGGCGGCGGTGTCGAGGCGGTAATTCACGGCGAGACCGGCTTGCTGGTTCCGCCCAAGGATATTGACGCCACAGCCGCCGCACTGGATACACTCTTGTCGGACGAGCCGTTGCGACGGCGGATGGGCGTCGCAGGTCGTCAGCGGATCGAAAGCTATTTTGCCCGTGATCGGTTCGTTGATCGGATGTTGCAAACGTATGAAAAAGGAATCGCTCGAGGGAAGGAACTTCTGACCCGAATGCGGAAGTTAGAAGACTTGGAATAAAGCCGATGGAATCTCGTAGGGTACGCACAGGTGCGTACCCTACAACAACTTGGAGTACAGCGGATGGAGAACTCGACTTGAAACAAGGCCGTTTTGTAAGAATCCCGGAGCGGCCCGACGACCTGCAAGTTTTGTGGGACGAAGGGATTTTGCTGGACGCGACCGATCATAAAGACGGAACGTCGTTGCCCAAATGGCTCGATCAAGAGACAGCAAAAAACTATCGGCGAGTTGGGATTGTGGCCACGGCGGGGCTTGAGCCGAATGACCGGCAACCCCAGACTCTTTATCGCGAAGAATTGGCCGAGTTGGAACGGTGTGGGTTGATTCTCGATCCCCCCGCCGAAGTGGACGCCGCTGAGCATCACGTTTATCTGCGACGACTACAACGCTCGCAGGTCTGGTCGATTGGCTTGTATGAACTCAACTGGCAGGCAACGTCATCGCCCCAATTGACTTCGCTCACGGTTCGTCCCGCGACCGGAATCACGAACCCGATCCTCACCCGCGACGACGTGACCGATGTTCCGGCTGCCTTTGTCGCCGACCCGTTTATGATTTGTGTCGGTTCAACTTGGCACATGTTGTTTGAGGTGTTGAATTGGAAAAGTGGTAACGGCGAAATCGGATGGGCGACGAGTCCCGACGGACTCCATTGGAAGTACGAGCAAATCGTCCTGGCCGAGCCGTTTCACTTGTCGTATCCGCAGGTGTTCGAATGGCAAGGGGAGTATTATCTGTTGCCCGAATGTCATGCGTCGGGTTCCGTGCGGCTCTATCGGGCGAAGTCGTTTCCGACCGAATGGGAATTGGCCGCCACGCTGCTGACGGGCGGAATGTTTCAAGACCCGACGCTCGTGCGGCATCAAGATCGCTGGTGGTTGTTTGTGGAAACAAGTCCCGACATCAAGCACGATACATTCCGACTTTACTTTGCGGACAATCTGTTTGGCCCTTGGCAAGAACACCCACTCAGCCCGTTGCGGACAGATGATCCGCGTCATTCTCGCCCTGCGGGAAAAATTCTCTCGAACGGGATGCAACTGGTTCGTTTCTCTCAGGATTGCACCACCGATTACGGAGCGGCAGTTTATGCCCATTTTATTACGAAACTGACGCCAACGGAATATGTGGAAAGTGAGTTATCGGATCTTCCGCTATTGTCGGCGGGCGCAGAAGATTGGAATGCGGCCGGGATGCACCATCTGGATGCAATCGTCGAGCGGGCGACGAGCGAGGTTTTTCTCGTGGTCGTCGATGGATGGCGGTGGGGAAATTGTGGATGGTGAAGGGTGGGAAAGGCAGAAATCAGAACGCAAAATGCAAAACAGGAAGCAGTGAGCATTCAACAGTGAACATCGGTCACTTCGGGTTCGGCGTGGATTCATTTCTCAGCGACGGGATAACCGGTTAACCGCGCCGAGCAAGCGAAGCGAAATGGATTTATTCCGTTG
>JAYUFG010000336.1:0-1705 GCA_043738845.1 Planctomycetaceae bacterium | reverse complement strand
CCAAACCCTCACCAGTTCCGCCTACACCTACAGCCACACCGGCGAAGTCTCGGCCGTCATTCACACCGGCCCACAAGCCGCCGCCAACTACACCGAAGCCTACACGACCGACCTCAACGGCAACCGCACCACCAACGGCGGGACCGCCCAAACCGACGGGGCCAATAACCAAATCGCCAGCGACGGCAAGTTCGCTTACGAGTACGACTTTGAAGGCAACCGCGTTTCCCGCACCAAACTCGACGCGAGCAGCCAGCCGACCGGCGAAACGACCATTTACGAGTGGGACCATCGCGACCGGCTGACGCGGGTAACGGTCTATGCCGCGGCCTCGCGGGCGACTAAAATGCAGCAAGTCGAGTACACGTATGACCTTTATAATCGCGTGATTGGCGAAAAGGTTACGACGTTCGACGCAGGAGCCAATGTTGTGACACAATCCTTCACGCAAAACATTTTCGATGGCGATAGAATCGTTGCCCAGACGGATGCGAATGGCAACGTCACGCGGCGGCTGATGTGGCAAGGGACGAATCTTCTCGCAGAAGAAATCGTCACGACGCCCGGTTCCGCCGGTACGCTTCTTTGGGCCTTAACCGATCAACTCGACACAACCCGCGACTTCGTGAATACCTCCGGCAACATCGTCGATCATCTCGACTTCGATTCCTTCGGCAATATCAAGTCGGAATCCAACCCGTCCCTTCGCACGACGGTCGTCTTCGGAGCAAACCCACTCGACCGCGCCACCGGCACCTATCGCGCCGGTGAACGTATCTACGATCCCGTCCTCGGCGAATGGGTCAACCGAGATCCAATCGGTTTCAAGGGTGGGTTGTGGAAGATCAACAGTTATGAAGGGAACGATCCAGTGAACGGGATCGATCCGACGGGGCTTGGTGAGGTTGAGGCAGACCCAATACCATGGCCGCAGGACGCGATAGGAAACTTACCAGCGATATCGCTTAAACATGAAGACGATGTCGCAGGACCCGGTACTGACACAGTTACATTCAAAGGCGGTCGAGTCGGGAAATGGTACGATAGTGGTAGTTCCGGTCATGATACAGAGACAGAAGCAGGGCGCAAAGCAATCGCAAATGACCGCATCGTTGTGATCGGTGTCCGGGGTAGTAATCAAAACCTTGGAAACGTCGTGTATTCCACGGATCTCGACACGGGAACCTTTGGTAACGAAACCGTTCGGGCGGCCGAGGCACTAGCGCGCAAAATCAAGGATGGCGGAGTTGTTGTGGGTACAATTGCACTTCCGAAAAATGTTAAAGTCAAGGATGTCGATGATATTTACAATGAAAAAACGAGCAGTGTCGTTCGCGTATTGAAATGGCTTGCAGAACATCCCCACGCAGTTGTCGGCATGCCGCCCCGTGGAACATCAATCGCGAGCGACGGTCACAAAGATCCGAATATTAGTTTGATCGGTACTCTTGCTCGGCCAACGTCGTCGCTCTTATGGGATATCACAACCACCGTCGTAATTGGACAGGGAACGGCCCCAGAACTACGGACGCCTGCAAGCAACAACGGAGAACCATCACCTAATCGTTATTTGCCGAATCCGGTACCGAACAAAACGGCCATACAAGCGGAGGCTAAAGCTGCCGCTATGCAAAAGAGTGCGGCGGTCCTCAATGAAATGCTAAATGGCCTTAACAAAGTGGATTTTTTAACCGAGGTGGATGGA